>CAYYXZ010000018.1:0-2627 GCA_964475715.1 uncultured Marinosulfonomonas sp.
ATCGAGGTCGGCGTGGCCAAACCCATGGCGCAGGGGCAGGCGATAATCAGCACCGAAACGCCGGCGACCAAGGCAAAGCTAAGCACCGGGTCAGGCCCGAAAACCAACCAGACCAACACAGCCGACGCGGCAATAACCAGAACAATCGGCACAAAAATAGCGGTAATTTTATCAACCATATCTTGAATCGGCAGCTTGGCACCCTGCGCCTGCTCGACCATCTGAATGATCTGGGCCAACACCGTATCGGCCCCGACATGGGTGGCGCGAAAGGTTAACGCACCCGCACCGTTAATCGTGCTGCCAACCAGATTTGCACCAACCAATTTTTCAACCGCAGCAGGCTCGCCGGTGATCATGCTTTCCTCGACAAAAGAGCCGCCACTTAGCACCACGCCGTCAGTCGCAATTTTTTCGCCCGGGCGCACATGAATCACATCACCTTGAACAATTTCATCAATTGGCAACTCAAGCAAATCCGCGCCGCGTTCAACCCGTGCGGTTTTGGCTTGCAGGCCAATCAGCTTGCGAATGGCCTCGCCGGTGCGCCCCTTGGCGCGGACCTCAAGGTAGCGGCCCAGCAGAATTAAAACGACGATCACGGCGGCGGCCTCGTAATAAACATGCGCCGTGCCTTTGGGTAAAATTTGTGGGGCAAAAGTGGAAACCAGTGAAAAACAATACGCCGCTCCCGTGCCCAGCGCGACCAAAGAATTCATATCCGGAGCACCCTTTAGCAGCGCCGGAAACCCAAGTTTGTAAAACCGCAAACCGGGGCCAAAAAGCACCAGAGTGGTCAGGAAAAACTGCAATAAACGGCTGTTTTGTGCGCCGATCGTGTCGTTGACCCAGTGATGCACCCCCGGGATAAAATGCCCGCCCATTTCAATGGCAAACACCGGCAAAGCCAAAATCGCGGCAATCAGGGTCAGACGGCCAAGTTTGCTGATTTCATCGGCCTTGCGCTGCGCTTTGTCATCATCGGCTGAAGGCGCAGAGGATTTCATTTTGGCGGGGTAGCCCGCATCGGCCGAAATTGCCATGATTTGAGCGGGGCTGATGGCGTTGGCAACAAAGCGCACGCTGGCGGTTTCAGTGACCAAATTAACGGCCACATCCGATACGCCATCGATTTTGGCAATGGCCTTATCAACGCGGCCAACACAGGATGCGCAAGACATGCCTTCGATCTCGAGGGTGATTTCCTGAGTGGCGGCAGGGTAGCCCGCAACCGACAGCGCTTTTATCAAAGCGTTCAGGTTGGCCGGATCCCGATAGCTGATTTGGGCGGTTTCAGTGGCCAGATTAACGGCGGCAAGTTCCACACCTTCAATCGCATTTAAAGCCTTTTCGGCGTGTCCTGAACAGGCGGCACAATTCAGGCCCTCGATGTGTAATAATATAGTTTTCAGATCAGACATTCGCTTAAACCTTGCGTTTTAAAGTATCGCCAAATTGCAGTTTTGGTGCTAGCTCTACGCGCTGCAACGTTTCTTCTCCAGCGGCCCGTGCTGCGATTATTTCAGCGGCAATGCGGCCGATTTCATGACGACCGGCGTCCATTGTCGCCAGATGTTTTGGTAAGCCATTCAGCAATTCAACCCCGTTAAATCCGGCCAGACCAACCTTTCCGGGCACATCAATGCCTTGTTCAAGACAATAAAGCAACCCTCCGGCGCCGATCATGTCATTGGAATAATACAGAAAATCCAGATCCGGCGAACGCTTTAAAATCGCCTTTGTCATTTCACGCCCTTTAACCAGCGCGGACCCACCAGAATAAAATTCCTGGTCGGCAATTTCAATGCCGGCTTTGGCCAAGGCCTCGGTGAAACCTTCAAAGCGTTTGCGCGCACGGTGGTCCAGCGGCATGTTTGTGCCCATAAATCCGATTTTACGATAGCCCTGTTTGATAATCGCTTTGGCCATTTTGCGCCCCGCACGGCGTTGCGACAACCCGACAACCGCATCAACCGGATCGCCATCCAGATCCATAATTTCAACGATTGGAATATCGGCGGCGCGCATCATCGCGCGTGCCGCATCGGTATGTTCCAGCCCCGCGATAATCACCCCCGAGGGGCGCCACGACAGCATTTCAAACAGCACGGATTCTTCTTTTTCCGGCAGATAGTTTGTAACCCCGATCACCGGCTGCAACGGGGTTTCATCCAGAACCTTGGAAATCGAACTCATTACCTCGGGAAAAACCATATTCGAGAGCGACGGGATAATCACCGCCACCAGATTAACCCGTTGCGAAGCCAGCGCACCGGCGATTTTATTGGGCACATAACCCAGCTGTTTTGCCGCTGCCGTTACCTTGACGCGGGTTGCCTCTGACACATCACCCCGACCGCGCAAAACCCGGCTAACGGTCATTTCGCTAACGCCCGCCAGCTCGGATACATCGCGCAATGTTAACGGGCGTTTGGCGGGGTTATGTTGTGGTGACATTGGTCGGAATCCTGCATTTGACAATTTTCTATTGTTACAGGCTATTTGGCGCTTGTCCAACATAGATTATGTGCCTATGTTATCGCTAACAGAAATATCCTGACAAACTGTTACGGTGCATCAGGATAGAAAAAGGGGAGCGGTGGGCCAACAACGCTCCCCTTTATTTT
>CAYYXZ010000018.1:2727-7228 GCA_964475715.1 uncultured Marinosulfonomonas sp.
ATCACCAGAACCGTCAGAATTGTCGATGTCGCCAGCCCGAACAGCAGCGAAATCGCCAAGCCCTGAAATATCGGATCGGCCAAAATAACAACCGCCCCGATCATCGCCGCAACCGCCGTTAGCAGGATGGGTTTGAAACGTGTGGCACCGGCGGCAATCAGGATATCCAGATCAACTTTGCCGGCCCCCTCTATTCTGATAAAATCCACCAACAGAATCGAGTTTCGCACAATTATCCCGGCAAGCGCGATAAATCCGATCATCGAAGTCGCCGAAAACGGTGCGTCAAACAACCAGTGGCCATACATGATGCCAAGAAAGGTCAGCGGCACCGGAGTCAGCACCACCAACGGCAGGCGGAATGACCCGAATTGCGCTACCACAAGAATGTAAATCCCCAACAAAGCCACCGCAAAAGCCGCGCCCATATCGCGGAAAGTTACCCAAGTAACCTCCCATTCGCCATCCCACAGCAGGGCCGGCGTGCTTTCGTCATCGGGTTGACCATGCAGAATTATTCTGGGCTGCGCGATGCCGATTGCGTCCCAATCCATCTTGTCCAATTCCTTGGCAACCGCGATCATGCCATAAAGCGGCGCCTCGAATTTGCCGGCCATTTCGCCCATCACCATTTCAGCGTAACGTCCGTTACGGCGGAAAATCGGAAATGATGCGCGCTCCTCGACAATTTGCACAACATCGCCCAATTCAACCACACCGCGACCACCGGGAAGCACATTGGCAGGCACGGGTGTTGCCATCATCCGCTCGTCAATCACCCGGTCACTGCGGTCACGCCCAACCACAATCGGGATCGGTTGACGGCCATCGCCACGGTGCGAATACCCCACGGTGATATTGCTGTTCAACAGGCGCAGAGTGTCCAGCGCGTCGCGTTCTTGAACCTGATAAAACTCTAAATCATCGGGCGATAAAATGGCGCGAAAACGCCGTGCAGGCACCCCGAAACTGTCGTCCACATCCACCACATAAGGCACGGCCTCAAAGGCTTTGCGGATTTTTTGCGCGGCCAGACGACGGGTATCGGCATCAGGCCCGTAAACCTCGGCCAGCAGGGTTGCGATCACCGGAGGGCCGGGGGGCGGCTCGACCGTTTTAATGTTGGTGCCGGCCGGCATATCCATTGCTTTCAACAGCTCGCGCAGCTCTAGCGCAACTTCATGGCTAGAGCGTTCCCGGTCCTGTTTGGGCAACAGTTGGATTTGCACATCACCCAGTTCAGGCATTTGGCGCAAGAAATAATGCCGCACCAAGCCGTTGAAATTAAAGGGCGAAGCCGTGCCGGCATAGGTTTGCACCGAAACGACTTCTTTAAGTCCCAACGCGATGCGCCCGGCCTGCTGGGCGACCGCATCCGTGGCCTCGACCGAGGATCCTTCGGGTAAATCAATCACCACGTTCAATTCGCTTTTATTGTCAAACGGCAGCAATTTAACCCTTACATCTTTGGTATAAATCGCCGCCAATGAGCCAAATGAAATCACCACCACGATCACCAAAAACATTGCGCTTACAAATTTTGAACGCAACAACGGACGGGCAACGAAAGTGAACATTTTACCCAATCGCCCCCCTGCTTCCGCATCTTCGTCGTGGTGCAATTTGGCTTTGCCCGCGACTTTCACCATCAACCACGGGGTGATCATAACGGCCACAAAGAACGAAAATATCATCGCAGCCGAGGCATTGGCCGGAATTGGGCTCATGTATGGTCCCATCAGGCCCGATACGAACATCATCGGCAGCAAGGCCACAACCACGGTCAAGGTCGCAACAATCGTCGGGTTGCCCACCTCGGCGACTGCGGCAATCGCGGCCCCCATTCGGCTTTTCCTTTGGCCCTTCATGCCCCAATGCCTCGCAATATTTTCAATCACCACAATCGCATCATCCACCAAAATCCCGATCGAAAAAATCAACGCAAACAGCGAAACCCGGTTAAGAGTGTAGCCCATGATCCAGGCGGCAAACAGCGTTAGCAGGATGGTCACCGGAATAACCACAGCCACCACGATTGCCTCGCGCCAACCGATTGTAAACAGGATCAATGCAACGATGGACACCGTCACTATGCCAATCTTGATTAGCAATTTGTTGGCCTTTTCATCTGCGGTTTGGCCGTAATTCCGGGTCACTTCCACCGCAATGCTGTTAGGGATCAGACTGCCTTTAAGGCTTTCAACCTTGCCCAAAATATCCTCGGCCACAATCACCGCATTGGCGCCGGCACGTTTGGCAATGGCAAGCGTAACCGCAGGCGCGCGGTGAATCACGCCGTCCTGATCTTTGCGCAAACTTGCAACATGCATCTCATTCAGATCGGCAACAAAACCAACCTCGGCCACATCGCGCACATAAATCGGCCGGCCATCGCGCGAGGTCAGTTTCAGGTTGCCGATCTGCTCCGGCGTTGACAGGGTGTTGCCTAAAATAAAGTCGCTCTGCCCACCTTGGTTACGCACGGTTCCGGCCGGAATCGAGGCATTTGCACCCTGAACCTTGCCCACCAATTGTTGCAAAGTCACGCCGTAAAGCGCAAGTTTTTCAGGGTTCGGTGCGACACGCAATGCTTCGCGCGTTTCGCCAACAATATAGGTCAGACCCACCTCGTCAACCTTGGCCATCTCGAATTCCACCTCGCGTACGATGCGGGTTAAATCATTGGCATTCATCGCATCCTGCCCGGGGCTGGGCGAAAATGTAAGCGTCACAATCGCCACATCGTTAATGCCGCGCCCGATCACAAGTGGCTCAGGAATGCCAACCGGAATGCGGTTCATATTGGCGCGGATTTTTTCATGCACACGCAAAATTGCGATTTCAGATTCAACCCCAACCATAAAACGGGCCGTGACCAACACCTGATTGTCACGGGTCGAGGAATAAACATGCTCGACCTGATCAATGGCTTTAACGATACTTTCCAAAGGCTTGGTGATCAGTTTGACCGCATCATCAGCCCTTAGACCAGCGGCCTGAACGTGAATGTTAACCAAAGGCACCGAAATTTGCGGCTCTTCTTCGCGCGGCAAGCTAGCCAGTGCCAGCATGCCAACCGCAAAAGATGCAAGCAATATCAGCGGCGTAAGAGGCGAGGCGATAAAGGCTTTGGTCAACCATCCGGCCAGCCCAAGTTTTTGCTCTGTGTTATCGCTCATTTTTCTGTCACCACTTCATCACCCGCCACAAGACCCGTCAGGATTTCGTGCCAGATTTTGCCATCACGGGTTATTTTCGCGCCCAGCACAATTGCGCGCCGAATCGGTCCACCTGCGCCGTTAACCGTGACAAAATCAATACCGCCGTGCATGGAAATCGCCGCATCGGGCACCAGAAAAGCCTGGCGCGTGCCAACCGGAAGACGCACCGGAACCCGTCTGCCAATAAAGCGGTCATCCAGATCGGCTACCTCGACATCGGCCAGCACACGCCCACCTTCGATTTGCGGATAAATCTTGACCAGAAGGCCGGTTTGGCCGTCACCAATTTCAATTTTCTCACCGATTTTTAGCGATGTGGCGTGGCGCTCGGGAATCGCCAGACGCAGGAAAACCCCACCGCCACCGATCACCGCGATGCTTTCGCCCGGAGTCGCAACCGCCCCCTTGGACGTCGGAACCGACAGCACCACCCCGTTACCGGGCGCAATAACTTCGCCCTCGGAAACGCGCTGTTTAACCACGGCCTGTTTGGATTGAATTGTGTTGATTTCACCTTGCAACACATCAACTTGCGTGGCCAGTTGCTCGAACCTTTGTTTGGTGATCACACCGCGCTTGAACAATTCTTCGCCACGCTCCAGATCAACCTGCGCGGTTTTCAGGCGCGGTTGCAAGGTTGCGATTTGCGAATCCATCGCTGCCAGCTGAAAGGTCAGCTTGTCATCTCTGATCAGCGCAATGCGCTGGCCGGCTACGACCTGATCGCCTTCATTGACATCCAGCTCGACAATCGTGCCACCGGTGCGCGCCCTTGCAGGCACGCGGTCACGGGTTTCAACCACGCCAAAAACGGCCTTCCATTCCGTTATCGGTTGCAAAGAAAGCGTAAGCGTTTCTGACTGGGCAATATTTGCACCCAACAATGCGATGACAAGTGGCAGCAAAAGCTTCATATCAGACGTCCTTTAGTTATCAACCAGAGCGGGCTATATTGTGCTGCTATAAGAATAACAGCTTTACAAAGAATCTCCATCACATTCATAATTGTGAATACGATTAGCGAATTGAATTTCCCAAGTAAAGCCCGAAAATACTTTTAATCGTGGTGGTCCAGATTTTCGCGCCATTTTAACGTCTGTTTAAGATGGCTTGATTTTTTATAAACTTCATCCGGCATCCATATTCCGTGGGCCGAATGCGGGCGTTCAGAGGTAAAATATGTCAGCCCCTTCCCGATCCCGGTGCCTGCCAGAGTTTCGGTTTCGAATGCGTCGCGGTTGGTGCATTCATATTTCAGGGACCATCACCGGTGCTCGATT
>CAYYXZ010000018.1:7328-14466 GCA_964475715.1 uncultured Marinosulfonomonas sp.
GAATGCGTCGCGGTTGGTGCATTCATATTTCAGGGACCATCACCGGTGCTCGATTACCCGGTTATCCGCTGCCCGGCAGGTAATTTTAAAATCATCGAGAGACATGAACATGAGGCATGGATATCTTGATACCAGCATCTTTCAGTGCCTGCGTCCATTCAAGCTCGGTGAATTGACCGGCTTGATTGCCGGCTTGATTGCCGGCTTGATTACTGTGCATGATCTTCGGCTTGTCGGATTTGGCTTGAACTACTACATCTAGATGCAGTTCAAGCCTGTTGTGCGACCGCACTATTGCGCTGGTTAACTATTCAGCATGGCCTCCAATCGTTTTGCCAGGGCTTGCGCCGCCTCCTCATGTGCGGCCGGTCCCATGATTTCTTCGGCGATGGACTGCTCCATTTCAGGAAATAACATCCCTTGCGTTCCGTATGACCGGGCTTTGCGGCTTGGCACAATTTCAATCAGATCGGTTACAAATGGCTGGATAGACTCGATCATGACATGGTCAACAAATATCGGGTCAGACCCCAGCCCATCAGGTGATGTGGCTTCTTTTGGTGTGCGCTCTGCAAACCACAACAGCAGGGTTTTACCTTCGATTTTATCTAACAATAGCTTCATGCGCGCAATCCAGGCCTCTTTTAGCTCGTCTTCTACAACCTTGAACCGCTCAGGAGACCGGCTTTGCAGCGTGCTCAGAAGGTGCTTTGTAAAATGGAATTCTGTGAAATCCACTTCGCGGAAAATCGTCTTTAACAAAGTAGAAGCCCGTACAAACCGGTCATTTCGCCGCGGATGCACCGCATAAAACCGGTTGGACATATTTTGGGCGCCAATCACCTGAATCACAGTGACTCGCGCCTTGTTGCAAGCAGAAATCACGGTTGGCTCATTTGAAAATACATCAACGCCGGCATTCATACAGCCGAAATTGACACATTCTACCCCCAACTGATTTTGAACCAACGCCGGAAACGGGGTTTCGATGTATTTGCCGTAAGTTTCAGTGCCGCCAAGCATCGCAATAAAATCCCCGGCCATTTTTTTGCGCGGACCACGAAACAGTAATTTGGAATTCCCGTAACGACACGGAAAATAGTCAAGGGCACCCAGCCCCAGGTTTTCATAGGTCATTATACCCACCTCTCATATTTTAGTTCACCCAGGATCAGATTCGCCCAAATAGGTTTCAAAATTGCTAAACAAAAAAATAGAGCCATATTTTAACGGTATCAGCCCCTTGCGCCTGTTGCTGTCTGCACCGTAAGATTTGCCGTAAGATTGGTTGAAATATTTATGAGGTTTATAATGGAAGTTTCGAAAATCGGTGTGGTTGGGGCGGGGCAAATGGGTAACGGAATTGCCCATGTTTGCGCATTGGCCGGATATGAAATTCTGATGACCGATATGTCGCAAGACGCGCTGGATCAGGCGCAGGGCTTGATTGCCAAAAATCTTGAGCGTCAGGTTGCGCGTGAAAAAATCAGCGAGGCAGACAAAGCGGCTGCACTTGGCCGAATTAAAACCACGCTGAAACTGCCCGATCTGGGGCAAACCGATCTAATAATCGAAGCCGCAACCGAGCGCGAATCCGTTAAAACCGCAATCTTTGAGGATTTGATTCCGCATCTTGAAGCTCACACATTGCTGACTTCGAATACCTCGTCTATTTCCATCACCCGTTTGGCGTCACGCACCGACAGGCCGGAAAAATTTATGGGGTTTCATTTCATGAACCCGGTTCCGGTGATGCAGCTGGTTGAATTGATTCGCGGCATTGCCACCGACGAGGCAACATTTCAGGCCTGTTACGGCGTTGTCGAAAAACTGGGGAAAACATCGGCCACCGCCGAGGATTTCCCCGGATTTATCGTAAACCGTATCCTGATGCCAATGATAAACGAGGCGGTTTATACGCTTTACGAGGGCGTTGGTTCTGTCCAGTCAATCGACACATCAATGCGGCTGGGGGCAAACCATCCGATGGGACCGCTTGAATTGGCGGATTTTATCGGGCTTGATACCTGTTTGGCGATTATGAATGTGCTGCACGAAGGGCTGGCCGACACAAAATACCGGCCCTGTCCATTATTGACAAAATACGTCGAAGCGGGCTGGTTAGGGCGCAAAACCAAACGTGGATTTTATGATTATCGGGGTGAAACACCCGTGCCGACGCGCTGATAGGCTGCACGCAATCAGGTTGGTCCCAACGTATTGCAGGTGATGTTGCGCGCTTGCAGGCGACGACAAGCCAATGCTGCGGTTTGTTGTGTCATGCCAACAAAATTGGCATCAAACCCTGTGCTTCGGCGCACGACTTTGCGCAAAGATCCTTCAAGCGTGGTCATTTCCTTTAACGCGGTTGTCAGCAAGATACGTTCGGCTTGGTGGTGCGACGAATAGCGGCCCACATTGACGCCCCACAACCGCCCGCCGGATGTTGATAAACGTGTTACAACCACCGGATCTGTCACGGATTTTGATACTTGCGGGGCCAAAATAACCTGTGCTGGGCGCGCGGCCGGCGGCGGCGTTACCGCGGGCGCAGGACTTGCGAGGCTGGCCATTACAACCTGCTCTGTTGCGATGCTCTGCTGGGCTTGCTCAACAGCGTTTTCGATTTCGGCGCGCATTGCAACCAACAGTTCTGCCGGCGGCTCGCTAACCCGGCGCTGCGGTGGGCGCTGGCTTTTGGCAACGGCCCTGATAAGCCGAAGCGTTTTGCCTGCAACAACTGTTGCTGCCGGATCTGTGGCCTTGGGCGGCACAACGTTATAACGCGGCAGGGTGGGTTTGCGTATCTGGGCGTGGCTGGGGGCGCGGCGAAAACCAAGATCCATCAGTTCGGTCACTCTTGCATTGCGCGTAGCGGTCGAGCGGCCGCCAAATACGGTCACAATGATGTGTTCATTTTCACGATGCGCCGAGGCCACAAGATTAAAGCCCGCGGCCCGCGTGTAGCCTGTTTTAATGCCGTCCGCCCCGCGGTAAGAATTCAGGAACCTGCGGTTTGTGTGCAATACGGTTTTTGTGCCAGCCCTTGCCCTGAGACGGGAAAACAGATTGTAATATTCCGGATGATCAAAAAACAGATGGCGGCCCAATTTTGTCATGTCACGCGCGGTTGACATGTGGCCCGATTCCGTTAGCCCGTGCATGTTCTTGAATGTTGTGCGCGTCATGCCCATTGCTTTGGCCGTGCGGTTCATCCGGCGCGCAAAGGCGGCTTCGGAACCCGATATCGCCTCGCCAATGGCCGTGGATGCGTCATTGGCCGATTTTATCGCCGCAGCACGGATCAGATAACGCAGCTTAATGCGCTGGCCTACGCGCATCCCCAATTTCGAGGGGGGTTCTGCGGCGGCTTTTTTTGAAATCGTCACCATTGTATCAAGCGAAATTTCACCGTTCTTGATGGCCTCGAATGCAACATAAAGCGTCATCATTTTGGTTAAGGAAGCCGGGTGCAAGCGGGTGTCGGCATTGCGTGCGTGCAATACTTTTCCGTTGCGTGCATCAATCACAAATGCCGCATAAGGCGCGGCCACAGCTTTAAGTGGCGCAAATACCGATAGGCAGAATACCACTGCCAAGAATAATCCATTACGGATGAACTGCACCAGACGTGTTTTCACGTCAATCACCTATTATCTGCCTCGTGCTGCCGATTTTTCGGTCAGCTTCTTGTTATTTCATTAACCCTAACACAGGTATGAATTTCAGAAAATACCCTAATTTCAATACCTTTGAAGTTTTTTCTAAAGTTAAATCGCAGATATAGTGTGCCAAAGCCCGCCAGCCACTAGATGTTTCTTTGCGGCAAAATAAGGCAGGCGCCACCTCGGGAAAATTTCAAATCACCAATCTCTAGTTTATTTTACGAAATTTTGCGATTAATTCTGCGGTTAATTCTGCGATTTCAGGCATTCTTGTTTTGCCTCTTTAACCTGCGCGCCGATGTGCCTATATGTGGCGTCCGAGCAAATTATGGATATGCCTTTGATTTCGCGTTCTACATTTCCGTTGCAAATGATGGCCGGTAACGGTGATCAGGATGATAACGATACCGGGCTGGCGCTTAAAACCCGCCCCAAAACGGCACGCCCGTCGCTTTATAAGGTGTTGCTGTTAAATGATGATTACACCCCGATGGAATTTGTCACGCATATTCTAGAGCGGATTTTTGGCCTAAGCGCGGCGCAGGCTGTTGAAATAATGCTGACGGTGCATAAAAAAGGTCTGGCCGTTGTCGGAATTTTTTCGCGCGAAGTGGCCGAAACACGGGTGATGCAGGTGATGGAGCTGGCAAAGAAAAACCAGCACCCGCTGCAATGCACCATGGAAAAGGAATAGGCCGATTTTGGCCTTTATATTACCCCGATGAAAGCATCCCGTTTTTCTATTGCTGCCGAAAATGGCCTGTTCGTGCTGCCTGATCAGGGCAAAATTGCGATTTATGGGGCCGAGGCTGATGATGATCTAAGCGCATTTCCAAAGGAGCGTTGCGAAATCATTCAGGGTTTTAAACCGGACCACGACGCATTGCTTGCGCGCGGATTTCAGGTGGAGGTGCAGGCAACCGGACCTTATAGCGTGGCCGTTGTCAAACTGGCGCGTTCCAAGACGCAAAGCAAAATGATGCTGGCCGAGGCTGTGGCCAAAACCCCGGGCGGGTTGATTATTGTCGATGGCATGAAAACTGATGGCATTGAGGGATTTTACCGTGAATGCCGCAAGCGGGTGGATGCAACGGCGTCATTTTCCAAGGCGCATGGCAAATTGTTTTCTTTTCCCGCCAAGGCCGCTTTTGACGATTGGGCCAGTGCGGGGCCGATCATGTTGGATGACGGGTTTCAAACCGTGCCCGGCGTATTTTCTGCCGAAAAGTTTGATCGCGGATCGCAAGCCTTGATCGCGGCGCTGCCGACAAAACTGCCTAAACGTCTGGCTGATCTGGGTGCGGGCTGGGGCTATCTTTCGCGCCATATTCTTAGCCGTGAAAAGATACGCGAATTGCACCTGATCGAGGCCGATCACGCCGCGCTTAAAGCCGCGCGCAAAAACGTGACAGATCCGCGCGCGCAGTTTCATTGGGCCGATGCCACCCGTTTTAAACCGGCCATTCCGTTTGACGGCATCATCACCAATCCGCCATTTCACACCAGCCGCAAATCAGACCCTGACATCGGCCGCGCTTTTATTGTGGCGGCAGCACAAATGTTGACGCCTTCGGGGCATATCTGGCTTGTGGCCAACCGCCATCTTCCCTACGAGCGCACGCTGTCGGGCAGTTTTCGCAATGTCGAGGAAATCGCCGGTGACAATGCGTTCAAAATCCTTCACGCAACACGGCCGTTGCGCGACCCCCGCACAGCAGGCTAAATTCACCTAAGTTATCCCGAGAATCAGGAGCAACCAGATGTCTTATTCGATTGCAGGAAAAACCGTAATTATCACCGGCGCGGCCTATGGCATCGGTCATGCGATCGGTCGCCAGTTTGCTCAGGCCGGTGCAAATGTGATGTTTGCCGATATGGACGAGGACCAGCTGGAAAAAGAGCTGGCCAAGGACGCTGAAAAAGAAGAAAATATCAGCTATTTCGCTGGTGATCTGCGCCAAAAACTGACTATTGCCAATTTGCTTTCAGCCACGATTGATGCGTTTGACCGCGTGGATATTCTGGTCAATGCCTCGCGCCAAATCATGGTCTCAGACCCGTTAAATGCCGATGAAGACGGGGTGGAAACTTTGTTGCAGCAAAATCTGATCACCAGCCTGCGTATGTCACAAGCCGTTGCCAAACGCATGATTTCTCAAGCCAAGCAGGACAACAATATTGACAAACCGGCCGGGTCAATCGTTAATCTTTCTTCGATCGCGGCCCAGCGGGCGCACCCTAAATTGCTGGCGTATTCGGTTTCTACAGCCGCGCTAAACCAAATGACGCAATCTTTGGCCGTTGCGCTGGCGCCGGAACGCATCAGGGTAAACGCGGTGGCCTTTGGCTCGGTCATGAGCGCCAGTTTAAAAGACATGTTGAAAGGCAACGAAGAATGCCGCGCCGATGTCATCAGTCACACGCCGCTGGGGCGGATTGCGCGCGCATCAGAAGTTGCCGAGGCGGTTCAGTTTTTAGCATCGGACGGCGCCGGTTTTATGACGGGGCAGATTATGACAGTGGATGGCGGGCGCACGTTGCTTGATCCGGTTTCTGCACCTGCACATTAAGAGGGTGAAAAAAATGAGCACTAATTTTAACGCCGAGAAAACCAAGGCATCAGATTGGTTTGCCCAGTTGCGCGACCAGATTTGTGCGGCGTTCGAGGCGCTGGAAGATACGCAAACCAGCGGCCCTTTTGCCGATCAGGCGGCGGGGCGGTTTGAATTAACGCCAACAACGCGCGCCAGCCAAGATGGCGCGGATGCCGGTGGCGGTTTGATGTCTGTGATGCGCGGCGGTCGGGTGTTTGAAAAGGTCGGGGTGAATATTTCAACGGTTTACGGCAGTTTGAATTCGCGTGCGGTTAGCGCGATGGCCGCACAAAAAGGCCTGCCGGCAATGCAGGATGATCCGCGATTTTGGGCCTCGGGCATTTCGCTGGTGGCGCATATGCAAAACCCGCATGCGCCTGCGGTTCACATGAATACGCGCATGTTCTGGACCCCGCATGGCTGGTGGTTTGGTGGCGGATCCGATTTAAACCCCTGCATTGAATATGCTCAGGATACAGCCGCATTTCATGCCGTGCAAAAGCAGCATTGCGACAAACATGATCCAGCTTATTACCCGAAGTTTAAAAAATGGGCCGACGAATATTTCTATGTTCCGCACCGAAACCGCGCGCGCGGTGTTGGCGGGATTTTTCTGGATGATCACAACACCGGCGATTGGGATGCTGATTTCGGTTTTATTCAGGACGTTGGCCGCGCATTCTTGACGGCGTTTCTGCCGGTAACTGAAAAACGCCGTAACACGCCGTGGAACGGGGCCGACAAAGACACTCAGCTGGTGCATCGCGGTCTTTATGCCGAATATAATCTGGTTTACGATCGGGGCACAAAATTTGGTCTGGAAACCGGCCATAATGTGGATGCGGTGCTAATGAGCCTGCCGCCAATGGCAAAGTGGGT
>CAYYXZ010000019.1:0-3447 GCA_964475715.1 uncultured Marinosulfonomonas sp.
TTATCAGGCAAGCGCTGCGCGGGGTGATCTGTTGCCGACTTGGCAGCAGAAATTTGGCTAACCCGGCAGATCGGGGCATGGTTTCAGGGTGTTGGCCACATAATTTCAAATTTGTTTGAAACATTATGCGTGGTCTGCCTTTCATTGGGGCGCGATGTTATGTTAGCATCCAAACCTTGATTTTACCCCGCTTTTGCAAGCAAATAAACGGCATTAAAACAGTGAAAAACAATGCAAGCAAGCTGTCCGTCGCCCCGATGATGGATTGGAGCGATCGCCATTGCCGGTATTTGCACCGGCTGATGTCATCGCAAACCCTGCTTTACACCGAAATGGTTACAGCGCCTGCCTTGGTGCGCGGCCGTGCGCATCATTTGCTGCGCTTTAATGGGGCCGAACATCCGGTTGCGGTGCAGCTTGGCGGCTCGGATCCGGCCGAATTGGCCACGGCCACCGCGATTTGCTGTGATCATGGTTATGACGAAGTAAACCTGAATGTCGGCTGCCCCTCTGATCGGGTGCAATCGGGCAGTTTCGGTGCGATTTTGATGAAACAGCCCGCTTTGGTGGCGCAATGTGTGACGGCAATGATGGCGGTGTCATCGGTTGAAATCACGGTGAAATGCCGCATCGGAGTGGATGATCAGCAGCCCCGCGAAATACTGCCGGCCTTCATTGAAACGCTGCGCGATGCCGGCGTGCGCCGCTTTAGCATCCATGCGCGAAAAGCGTGGTTGCAGGGGCTAAGCCCGAAAGAAAATCGCAATGTTCCGCCGCTGGATTATGATCTGGTGTTGCAGATAAAACAGCAGTTTCCCGATCTGCATATTTCGGTGAATGGCGGCATTGATACGCTAAAGCAGGCGCGCGAATTTCTGGATGCGGGGCTGGACGGCGTCATGATCGGGCGCGCGGCCTATCACACGCCCGAGGCAATTTTGCTGGGGGCGGATGAAGAAATTTATGCCATTGCCGGGCGCAAAACCACCCATCAGGTGATCGCTGAAATGCGCCCTTATATCACAGAACATCTGGCGCAGGGCGGACGGCTTCATTCAATCACCCGCCACATGCTGGGCTTGTTTGCGGGGCGACCGGGTGCGCGCGGCTGGCGGCGCAGCTTATCAGAAAACGCGCCCAAAGAAGGGGCCGGGCTGGAAGTTCTGGACGCGGCCCTTCTATTTGTGCAGGATCAAACCGAGCAAAACGCGAGCCGCTAACCATGCCTGAAATGACAGTTTTAATACCGATGGCGGCCATGCTGCTGGGCGTTGGTGCCTTTGCCGGCTTGATGGCCGGTTTGCTGGGCGTTGGCGGTGGCATTATTTTGGTGCCGGCCTATTTTTATATATTTTCGGCGCTGGGCTATGGCGGCGATCAGATCATGCAGGTCAGTCTGGCCACATCGCTGGCCACCATCATTGTCACCTCGTTGCGCTCGCTGGCAAGCCATCATAAAAAAGGCGCGGTGCAATGGTAAATCTTGCGCGGTTTTGCCCCGGGAATTGTGATCGGCGCGGCGCTTGGGGTGCTGGCCGCGGCGGCGCTGCGCTCAGAGGCGTTGCAAGCCGTATTTGGCGTGTTGGGCATTATCATCGGCCTTTATCTGGCCTTTGGCCGCGACAGCTGGCGCTTGGGGTCCGTCATGCCTGCCGGATTTCGCCGCGCTGTGATCTCGCCGGTTATCGGGTTTTTGTCGGTGCTTATGGGCATTGGTGGCGGCTCGTTTGCGGTGCCATTAATGAGCCTTTACGCCACCCCGATCCACCGTGCCATCGCCACCGCCTCGGGTTTTGGCGTGCTGATTGCGGTGCCGGCCGTGACCGGGTTTTTATTCCTTGATATTGCGCATGGCTCACAGCCCCCCCTAAGCATCGGCGCGGTGAATATTCCGGCCTTTATCCTGACCATCTCGATGACATTGATAACAGCACCTTACGGGGCCAGACTTGCCCATGTGCTGAACGCCACACTGCTAAAGCGGCTGTTTGCGGCTTTTCTAATTCTGGTTGCCCTAAACATGTTGCGCAAAGCACTTGGATTTTAGCACCCTTGCTTTCTTCTTTTCTTAAATACCTGCGCCGCAGGCTAACAAGCCAGAAAAAATCACAGCCGCTTTAATCGGGCTTTACGCCCGCCGCGCCGCTTTACAACCAACGGTTTTCGCGCAGCCAAATCGGCCAAAACACCAAGACGCGCAGCGGCGCTCATTTGTGACCACTCTGCAATTTCGTCCAGACTGCGGTAACAGCCCGTGCACAAACCGGACTCGGGGTGCATCACGCATAATTTTACACAAGGCGAATCCACCTCGCTGCGTTGCCAAATTTCGTCACCCACGCCGGATATGCGCCAAACGGTCCAGCGCGCCTTGCAAAATATAGCCGGCCGCCACATGGTCGATCACTTCACTGCGGCGTTTTCGCGATGTGTCGGCCTCCAGCAAAGCGCGCTCGGCCGCCACCGTCGATAGCCGCTCATCCCAAAACCCGATTGCCAAATCGGTCAGCCGGCCCAAATTGCGCGCAAAAGCTCGGGTGGATTGGCAACGCGGCCCCTGGCTGCCGTCCATATTGCGCGGCAAACCTAAAACAAGACCGCCCAAATTGCGCTGCGCAATAATTTCCAGCAAAGCCGCCGCATCCAGCCCGAATTTCTTGCGACGGATAGTTTGCAGCGGCGTTGCAACGCTTAAAAAATTGTCAGACACCGCCACGCCAATGGTTTTTTCGCCTAAATCAAGCCCGCAAATCGCGCGCATCTTTGGTAGGGCCGCGCCAAATTCAACGATATCGTCAAATATCATTCAGCAACCCCGGCAGATCTGGCCGCACCTAAAAGCATTTCCATTTCGGCCTTGTAGGGGCCAAATAAAACGCTGGCCTCGGCCCAAATCTTGCTGGCGCGCTCTTTTTCACCCAGCACCCCGAGCGCCCCGATCAGCCGCGCCCATTCCTGCGCGGTTCCGCCATCACTTGCCAGACGCTCAGACAGTCGCGAAACCATGTCGCTGACCATTTCATCGCGATCTTCGTCGTTTAGCTCGGATGCGGCAGCAACATCATCCGCGCTGGGGCCGGGAATGTCGTAGGCCGTTGCCGCAGATTCAGAGCCCGGTCCGGTAAAGGTCAGCCCGGAAAACGCGGCATTGGGTGTCATTTGGGGCAAGTAATAGTCCACTCCGGCCCAAGCCGCGGCTTCTTGAATCTGGTTGCGCACCGGGGTTACCCACGGATCCGTTGGCGCACTTCTGGCCAGCAAATCACGCCAGATGCGAAAGGCAATGTCAGGGCGCCCGTTTTGGGCATACATCAGGCCGGTATAATAAAGTGCTGTGCCGTTTTTAGGGTCGCGTCGCAGCGTCTGTTGCAGAGCAGCTTCGCTTTCTGGTGACACAAATCCGCCCGCGGCCGTGATCATTAAATCGGCCAGATCGGCAAAATCCTG
>CAYYXZ010000019.1:3547-14347 GCA_964475715.1 uncultured Marinosulfonomonas sp.
ATAAATGAGACGTTATTCTGCATTTGCCATCGCACGCGAGGCGCTTGGCCATCACATGGGTTGGGGCAAGGCCTGGAAAAGCTCCGCGCCGAAAAAATCCTATGATGTGGTGATTGTCGGGGCCGGCGGCCACGGTTTGGCCACGGCTTATTATCTGGGCAAGAATTTTGGCATTACCAATGTGGCGATTTTGGAAAAGGGCTGGCTGGGCGGCGGCAACACGGGGCGCAACACCACGGTTATTCGCTCAAATTACCTACAAGATCCATCGGCGGCAATTTACGAAAAATCCCGCAGCCTTTACGAAACCATGTCGCAAGATTTGAACATGAACGTGATGTTTTCGCCGCGCGGTGTGTTGATGCTGGCCCAAACCCATCACGAAATCCGTAGCTATAAACGCACCGTGCAGGCCAACGCGTCTCAGGGGGTGGAAACCGAATTTATTGGTCCCGAACGGGTTAAGGATCTGGTGCCGATCATTAATATTTCCGGCCCGCGTTATCCGGTTCTGGGGGCGCTGTGGCAGAGGCGCGCCGGCACCGCGCGCCATGATGCGGTGGCTTGGGCCTATGCGCGGGCCTGCTCGGGAATGGGCATGGATATTATCCAGAAATGCGAAGTCACCGGCGTTGAGCAATCGGCGGGGCAAGTTTCCGGCGTGCAAACCTCGCGCGGTGCGATTGCCTGCAAAAAGCTGGCGATTTTGGTGGCTGGAAACTCTGGTGATCTGGCAAATATGGCGGGTTTTCGGTTGCCGATGGAATCGGTGACCTTGCAGGCGTTGGTCAGCGAGCCGATTAAACCCTGCCTTGATGTGGTGGTGATGGCCAACACGGTGCATGGCTATATTTCGCAATCGGACAAGGGCGAAATGGTGATTGGCGGCGGCATGGATGGCTTTAACAACTACACCCAGCGCGGCTCGTTCCAGCACGTCGAGCAAACCGTGCGCGCCTTAATCGAAACCTTCCCGATGGTCTCGCGTCTTAAAATGATGCGCCAGTGGGGCGGGGTTGTGGATATCACAGGGGATCGCTCGCCGATCATTTCGACCACGCCTTTGGGGGGCTGTTTCATCAACGGCGGCTGGGGCACGGGTGGGTTTAAATCCATTCCGGGGTCGGGCTGGGCAATGGCCGAACTGGTGGCCAAGGGGGTGGCGGGGCCGTTATGTGCCGCGTTTGGGTTGGAGCGGTTTTCCGAGGGGCGTTTTATTGATGAAAGCGTGGCGGCGGGGGTGGCGCATTGATGTTTATTTCCCTGCAAAGCCAAACTGAAAATAACCAGCGCGAGGGTGAGCCATGCTAATTTTCACCTGCCCATACTGCGGCATAAAAGCCGACGAAACCGACCTGCAAGCTGGCGGCGAAGCCCACCTGAGCCGCCACGCCACCGGTGCCTCGGATAACGATCTGCAATCCTATCTGTTCCTGCGCAAAAACCCCAAAGCTGTGCATTTCGAGCGCTGGCGCCACATTAACGGCTGCGGCAAATGGTTTAACGCCGCCCGCTGCACCACCACACTTGAAGTTTTCGGCACCTACAGCCTCCAAACGCTGCAACCGCCCGCCGATCTGATCCAAAAAATCAAACAAAAACGCCCGAATTGGCAGGGTTACAAATAAGCCGTTATTATTCGCTAAATCCCCCGCCGCGCGCCAGAAATCAAATTGAACAATAGCTATAGGTTGACCTTTTCCGGCCCAGCCCGTAGCCAGCGCATATGGCACGTGCACCTTTATTACAATTGACAGATATTTCGTTAACCTTTGGGGGCGATCCGGTTTTTGATGGCCTTTCTTTGGTTGTTCAGCCCGGTGATCGTGTGGCGCTTGTCGGGCGCAACGGATCGGGTAAATCCACCTTGATGAAGGTCATGGCAGGGCTGGTCGAGGCCGATCAGGGCGCGGTGGTTACATCACCCGGTGTTAAGGTTGGTTATATGGACCAAGACCCTGATTTTTCAGGGTTTAACACGCTTGGCGAATATGCGATGAGCGGCTTGCAAGACGGCGAGGATTACCGTGTGGCGCAGGTGGCCGAGGGGTTGAAGTTTGACCTTGAGGGCCTGATTTCAACTGCGTCCGGTGGCGAGCGTCGCCGTGCGTCTTTGGCAAAATTGCTGGCCGAGGCCCCCGAATTGATGTTGCTGGATGAGCCGACCAACCATCTGGATATTACCGCGATTGGCTGGCTCGAGGATTATTTGCGCAACACCCGCACCGGATATGTGCTGATTTCGCATGACCGTGCGTTTTTAAATGCGCTGACCCGCGCCACATTGTGGATCGATCGGGGGCGGGTGCGGCGTCAGGAAAAGGGCTTTGCGGCTTTTGAGGTTTGGCGGGATAAAACCTGGGAAGAAGAAGATGATGCGCGCCACAAGTTAAAGCGCAAAATCAAGGCCGAGGCGCGCTGGGCCGTTGAAGGGATTTCGGCACGGCGCAAACGCAATCAGGGCAGGGTGCGGGCTTTGCGTGAATTGCAAGCCGGTCAAGCCGCGCAGATCAAGCGTCAGGGTGCGGCCGAAATGGTGCTGGATGCCGGGCGCAAATCTGGCAAGAAAGTCATTGAAGCCATTGATATTTCAAAGGTTTACGATGGCAGGGAAATCCTTTCAAACTTCTCGTTGAAAATTCAGCGCGGGGATTGCATCGGTTTTGTTGGACCCAACGGAGTGGGCAAAACTACGCTGCTGAATATGCTGATTGGCGTGTTGGAACCCGATAGCGGCACGGTTCGTCTTGGCACCAATTTGCAGGTGGCGTTGTTTGACCAAAACCGCGCCCAGCTGGACCCTGAAATCAGCCTGTGGGAAAGCATGACGGGCGATGCGGGTTTGCGGGTTTCGGGCAAGGCGGATCAGGTTATGGTGCGTGGTGAGCCGCGTCATGTGGTTGGATATTTAAAGGATTTTCTGTTTGACGAGGCCCAAATGCGCGCGCCGGTCAAATCGTTATCCGGGGGTGAAAAGGCGCGTCTGCTGCTGGCTAAAATCATGGCGCGGGAAAGCAATTTACTGGTGCTGGACGAGCCGACGAATGATCTGGATGTGGAAACGCTCGATTTGTTGCAAGAGCTTCTAACCGATTATAAAGGCACAACTTTATTGGTAAGCCATGACCGCGACTTTCTGGATCGGGTGGTAAAAACCACGATCGCAATGGAGGGCGATGGCAAGGCCACGGTTTATGCCGGTGGCTGGTCGGATTATCAAAGTCAGCGCGGCGAGATTTCGGTGCAAAACCAGAAGGTTTTGAAAAAGAAGACTGCGGGAAAAGGCGGGGCCGAAAAGCCGTCCGGTGCGGGTCTGTCGTTTGTTGAAAACCACCGTTTGAAAGAATTGCCCGGCGTGATGGAGCGGCTGGAGGCCGAGATTGGCAAGCTGGTTGATTTTCTGTCAGATCCCGACATGTTCAGCAACGCGCCGCTCAAATTTCAAAAGGGCACGGATGCGTTGATCGAGCGCCAAGCGGTTCTGGATGCCGCCGAGGACGAATGGGTGGCGCTGGAGGAAAAGGCTGCTAAAGCGGTCAAGTAAAAACCGGATTCGCGTGTTAGACAAGCGATGTTTGGATTTCAGCATGGATCTATGCGCTAACGCATCCGCAACCCGCCGTCTATTCTGATAACTTCGCCGTTCAAGTAGCTGTTTTCAATTATAAAACATGCCAAAGACGCGTATTCATCCGGCTTGCCCAGCCGTTTTGGAAAGGTCACGTCAGCGGCCAGACCGTCAATGATTTCCTGGCCCAGACCCTGCAACATCGGTGTCATGAAAAGGCCCGGTGCGATGGCCATAACCCGGATGCAATTGCGGGCCAGATCGCGTGAAACCGGCAGGGTCAAACCCGCGATTGCCGCTTTTGAAGCCGCGTAAGCCGCTTGGCCCATTTGCCCGTCAAACGCGGCAATCGAGGCTGTGTTGATGATCACGCCGCGCTCGCCGCTTTCGTCGGGTGTGTTTTGCGCCATTTGCGCCGCGGCAAGGCGCAGCACGTTAAAGCTGCCGATCAGGTTGATGTCGATGGTGCGCTGAAAGCTGCCCAACGCGTGCGGCCCATCGCGACCAAGCGTTTTTTCACCCGTGGCAATGCCGGCACAATTTATGCAGACGTTGATTTCGCCCATGGTTTCAACGGCCAGTTTGATGCCGGCGCGCACAGAAACCTCGTCGCTCACATCGACCTTGGCAAACCCGGCCCCGATTTCATCGGCAACCTGTTTGCCACGCGCCGCGTCGCGGTCAAATATTACCACCTTGGCGCCCGCATCCCGAAGTTTTCGCGCGCATGCTTGGCCCAAGCCAGAGGCTCCGCCTGTGATGATAGCTGCTGTCTGATTTATCTGCATGGGTTTTACGGGCCTTTTCCTGAATTAAATGAACGCTTGTTCAGATAACGCATGGCTGCGGCCGCTGTCCAGAAAAAACCGCATTAGCAGGGGGTATTTAGTAAGCTGAAATCAGCTCTACACAAACTGTTGCGTCTGCCCTATAGTGCCTGTGGATAACTGCACCCTAAACCCAATGGAGAGGCTATGCGCTGCCCTTTTTGTGGAAATGTCGATACTCAAGTTAAAGATTCAAGGCCCGCCGAAGACCATGTGGCGATCCGGCGGCGGCGGTTTTGTCCGGCCTGTGCGGGGCGTTTTACCACCTACGAGCGGGTGCAATTGCGCGATCTGGTGGTGATAAAATCCAATGGCCGGCGCGAAAGTTTTGGCCGTGACAAGCTGGAGCGCTCGATCCGTATTGCGCTGCAAAAACGCCCGATCGAAACCGAACGCATCGACCAGATGATTTCCGGTATTATCCGGCGGCTAGAGAGTCTGGGCGAGACCGACATCAAATCGGCGGTGATTGGCGAGATCGTGATGGAATCTCTGGCCCGGATCGACACGGTGGCTTATGTCAGGTTTGCCAGTGTTTACAGGGACTTCCAAGACCCTGATGATTTTGATAGATTTGTCAGCGAGCTGCGCCCAAGCGAAAAAGACGACGCGTGAGCCAAGCCGCGACTGATGCGCGGTTCATGGCGCTTGCCCTGTCGTTGGGCGCGCGCGGGCTGGGGCGTGTTTGGCCAAATCCGGCCGTGGGCTGTGTGATTGTCAAAGAAGGCCGGATTGTCGGGCGTGGTCGCACGGCCGATGGTGGCCGCCCACATGCCGAAACGGTTGCGCTGGCCCAAGCCGGCGACGCGGCGCGCGGTGCCACGGTTTATGTCACGCTTGAGCCTTGCGCCCATCACGCAAAAACGCCGCCTTGCGCCGAGGCTTTGGTGAAGGCCGGTGTGGCGCGGGTTGTAAGCGCACTTGATGACCCGGATTTTCGGGTTGCGGGCAGGGGCCACGCGATTTTACAGCAAGCGGGTATCGAGGTGGTTACGGCGGTGGGGTTTGATCAGGCCAGGGATCAGGCCAGACAAATTCATGCAGGATTTTTACAGCGCCTAAAGCTGGGCCGGCCGCTGTTGACCCTGAAGCTTGCCAGCAGTTTTGATGGGCGCATTGCCACCCAAGCCGGTGAAAGCCAGTGGATCACGGGACCAGAGGCGCGGCGCATGGTGCATTTGATGCGCGCGCGTCATGATGCGGTGTTGGTTGGTGCTGGCACGGCGCGCCAAGATGATCCGTCGCTAACCGTGCGCGGTTTGGGGATCACGCGTCAACCGGTGCGGGTTGTGGCTTCGCGAAAACTGGATTTGCCGCTGGGGGGGAAGCTGGCTTTGACGGCCTTTGAGCTGCCTTTGTGGATTTGTCATGGTTTGGATGCCGATCCGGCGCTTTTGTCTGTTTGGCGTGGGTTGGGGGCTAAATTATTGGGTTGCGATGCGCGTCAGGGGGCGCTTGCGCCGCTGGCCGTTTTGCAGGCTTTGGGCGCAGAAGGTTTAACCCGGGTGTTTTGTGAAGGTGGCGGGCGTTTTGCGGCCTCTTTGTTAAATGCTGGGCTGGTGGATGAGGTGATTTGTTTTAGTGCGGGCCTTGTGATTGGGGCCGAAGGGTTGGCGTCTGTCGGGGCGATGGGGGTGCAGAAGCTGGCCCAAGCACCGCGCTTTGAGCTGGCTGAATGTCGGCAGGTTGGCGCTGATGTGATGCACCGGTGGCGGCGGGTTTAGGGCAGGAGCCTCCGGCGGGGATATTTACGGGAACAATAATGGGGCAGGTTTAGCGCCAGAGATGGGCGTAGCTGGCAAACAGGCCCTGAAGCTTGGCCAAGGCGCGCAGGCTGGCGCGCTCACGGGGCAGGGTGCTGTTTTGCAGGCGCTCAACGATGATTTCGACGGGGCAGGGCTGTTTGGTCAGCGGATCAAAATAGCGCGGATAATCAATTAATGTGGCGTGGGCCAATTGGGCAAGTGTGGGGCGCGCAATGCGGCGATCCGGCGCGGTTGCAAGGTCGCGTGTTAAACCCCAGCCGGCATAAAATGGCATGCCAAGGCAGGTGACGGGTTTGGCTCGTAAAAGGGCCTCAAAGCCGAGCAGGGATGTCAGGGTCCAGATTTCATCCACAGCGTCGATCAAGGTTACAGGATCAGAGTTTTTTGCAATAATATCAGCGTATTGGCTGGCGTTTATCTGGCCGTTTCGCAGGCCTTGTTCGACGTCGGGATGCGGTTTGTAAATGATGATTGCAGTCGGATTTTCTGCGCGGCAACGCTTTAACAGATCCAGATTGCTGGCCGTTTGGGCGCAGCCTTTCAGGATCGAGGCATCGTCCTCGACTTGGCCGGGCACAAGGATGCGATGGCCTTTTGGTAGCGCGGCCAGATCGGTATTGCCGACGTTATATTTGCTTAATTTGGCACGCTTTAAGCTTTGGATCAAACGCTGGCTGCGCTCGATTGCGTGCTGGGGCAGCTCTGGTGAAACTGAAATCAGCTGCTCTAGCCGGCTGTCGCGGGTTGGATCGTAATAAATGCCCAGATCATCGGCCACCAGCGAAAGCGGCGCATTTAATGCGGCACCCAGCCCCTTTGAGCGCAAAAAACCGTCCTCAACGCGCAAAATCAGGGTTTGGGCCATTTCGGGCGTTTCCTTGCCCGCCCAAACCATCAACCCCGCGCCGGTTTTAGCCGCAAGGTTTTTGGCCTTGTGCGGGTTATTTTCAAAGCGCAGTTTTTTCTGTTGGCCGTAAAAACCCTGTAGCGGCTGGCGTTTCCAAAGCCGCATTCCGATCGCAACATGGCCCTGTGCATCTTGGCGCCAGCTGCGGGTTTTGGCCTCGAGCGTGTCGATAACGGTTTCCAAATCGCACAGCCGGTCGCGGTAGGGATCATACCATTTCGGATAAAGCATCATTGCGGCGGCAAAAATTTGCGCCCGGGTTAACCGGCGCTGACGTCGATCCACGGGGGCCTCATCGTCCGTTAAACCCCAGCCGGCGTAAAATGGCTGGCCAAAGACGCGCGGTTTGTGGCCGGCCAAAATCGCCTCGAAACCTAACCCCGAGCTGACCGTATAAACCGCGACTGCCCCCTCTAGCAGCGCCCAAGGTGAAACCGGATCGCTAAGCAGCGAAACCCGTTTGCTGGCATCCGAGGCGCTGAAATATCCGCGGCGGTGGCCGGCCATGGTTTCGGGGTGGGTTTTGATGATCACTTGCGCGCCGGGGTGTTCTTGCTGGGCAAAAACCAGCATTTCGGCAAATCTGTTGCGGTTCGCGCCGCTGGCAAGGACGGAGGCATCATTTCTGGTTTGGTCGATCACCAGCACATAACCTGGTGCTGGCAGGTTTGCTGCGGGGTTGTGGCAGTTGTATTTTGACAGATCGGCGTATTTAATGCGCTCGATTGCGCTGCGGGCGCGGTTTAGCAGGGCGGTGTTATCCAGCGGATCTGTGGCCAGCAGGTTTTCAAGGTCGCTGATCGTTGCCGGGTCAAAATGGCTGCCGTTTTTGTCTAAAAGCAGCCCAAGCGGTGCTTCGCCCGAGCGCCCCGGGTGGATCGAGCGCAAGAAAGCATCCTCAACGCGCAAAATCGGCGCATTGGTGTGGCGGGCCACAGTTTGGCCCCGTGGGGCGGTCGGGCTTTGGCCCCAGATGCCGATCATGTCGCTGGCTTTGGGCTTGCCCAGTTTGATGTCATAGCCCGATAATTGCAAAATCCGCCGGACGCGTTTTTGGGTCAGGAAACCGCCGTTATAAACAAAAAGCCGCCGACGGGGGCTGTGACGGGGGCTGTCGGCGGCTTTGGTGTTGAAATCTGGGTGCATCAGCCGGATCGTTAATCAAGACCGGTTGATGTCGAGATTGTTTCAGCGGATACCAAAGTGCCTGTCAGGGCCGATATGGCTTTGTTCCATTGCACAAACGGGGCTTCGGTCACAAAAACGGTATCATCATCGCGGATGGCAAAATCGCGCGCTATGAACATGCCGTTTGGCTGGGTCAGGTTTAAAACGTAAATCATCCGCTGATCGCCGATCAGATCATTACGGTTTAAGACCGCATTGGCAATTTCGGCCGGCTCGTTGCGAAAAACAAACACTCCGGTCGGGTCGGCCGCAAGAGTGTTCAGGCCGCCAACCTGTGCAATCGCCTCGATGGCCGACAGGCTTTGGCTCTCGAATGACATCCGGGTCTGGGTGCCTGTTGCGCCAAGGGCGGTAAAAGAGCGGGTGTCATTCTGGATCAGGATGCGGTCATTGTTGCGCAGCGCGATATCAAGTTCGGGGTGTTTATAAAGATCCTCAAACCAGATTTGGCCGCGCTGTTTGCCACGGATAACTGTGATCTGGGCAATCTCGGGTTCAATCGCGATACCACCGGCGCGCGCCAACATGGCGGATAATGTGCGGGTTGGCCGCTCGATCGGGTAAACGCCCTGGCCGGTGACACCGCCAACAATGGAAACCGTCGCGCCATCACCGGCCAGACGTGTGACCAGAACCTGCGGATCGGGGGTTTGTTTATCCAGCTTTTCGGTAATAATGCGGCGCAGGGCCTCGGGGGAATTGCCAGCGGCACGCACGCGCCCAGCATAGGGGATGAAAATAAAGCCCGACCCGTCAACCTGAACTTCGTCAAGCACAGTCGCCGGTGCGCCCGGTGCGCCCAACAGCGGATCACTTACATTTTCCCAAACCGTCAAGCCCAACACATCGCCCGCACGGATGGTGTCCGAGCCAATTTTACCGGCGTTTTTGAAGGCGTCTGAAAAGCCCAATGCCGGAATAATCGACGTTGTGCGCGTGACGTGATCATTCACGGTTAACACAAAGGCGTCGCCTTGTTTAAGGACCGAACCTGCAAAGATTTCGCTTTTATTTGGCCCGGAACGTGGCAGCATGCCACATGAGCCGATAACAGCAGTTGCGGCTGTCAGGGCCACTATTTTGACCCAAGTTGAACCCGTGGGTCTAACCGTGGATTTACCCGTGATTTTCACTGTCGGGTCTCCTTTTTATATGTAACACTGCCTCAAGTTTTTTTTGCCAAATTACGGGAAACCGGATTGAAAAGATAGCCCCTGATTAATTTCCGGCTAATTTACAATGCGCAAGTGTTGCCGTGGTGCCGCGTTTCCGGTTTGCAGCGCCTCGTAAGGATCATCGGTTTGCAGCAACATATCGACAGCCAGACGCATCAGCTGATCGCGCCCGCTGGAGGAATAAAACCCGCCGGTAATTTGCGATGTTTCCAGTAAATACTGGCGGTATTCCTTATAGGCGCGCAGATCCGGGCGCCCGGGATTGGCAAAGAAATCGGCAAGCGCCAGCTTTGAGACAAATTCATCCTTGGCAAAAACCGCATCACCAAACACCTTTAGCGGAATGCCGCGGCGCAGCACCTGCTGGGCGGCGGTGGAGTTGACCGTTACAGCGCTTCTGGTGTGGTTTAACAACTGGGCCAATTTGCCGCCGCGCACGTGATGCACCCGTTTTTTCACCCCGTATTTATCGGCCAGATCAGCAATGGTTTTGCGCAGGTTCATGCGACCGCTTTCCAGCGGGTGGGCCTTGAAAACCAGACGGTGATGCGGGGCGGCACCTTTGGCAAAATCCTTGATCACCAGTTCTAGAAATTCGTGCATGCTGTCAAACGGGCTGTGCATTTTAAAGCTGCTGTCATGTTCCAGTTGCAGCAACACCAGATGATAGGGAAAACCGCCGCGTTTGATCAGAAATGTTGAAATAACCCGGCTGGCCCAGTGGACAGGCATCAGCAACAACCGGTGCAGATACAGCCTGAATTCCGCCACCACATTCAAATCGCGGTGCGGTTTGAAGTTGCGATATGCCCGGTTTCTAAACATCACAAACCAATGATAAAGCGCGCCGTAAAACACATGATGGCGCATTTCGCCCCAATGGCTGGGGGCCTCGGGGGTGATGATTTCGGTGTTGGCCAGCGTTTTGCGCATCATCGCAACGCTCATCTGCATCAGGCGCGAATTTCCGTTGCTGCCGCCGCGCTCGTAAGTGACCCAGTAGGGGCGCAGATAGCCTTCTTCAAACACATGCACCGTAATGCCGGCGGCCTTGGCCTGTTTTATCGCCTCGGCGTGGATAAAGCGGGTGTCGCCGTAAAGCACCAGATCGGTAATGCGTTTTTCAGCCGTAATTTCGGCAAACCTGTCGGGCCAGTTTTCCTGAGCGTCGGTATATGGAATGTAGCTGTTTTTATGAAACCAGAAGACGCGATCGCCCGCGTTAAAGCCAACCCGCCAAACCTGCGCGCCGGCCGTGCGCAGCATTTTGCCCAGCCGGTTGAAGAAGGGGCCGTGCGGTCCTTGCAAAAACAAAAACCGGCGATTTTCACCTGATAAATACATCATCATTACTCGTTTATACTATTCG
>CAYYXZ010000020.1:0-2440 GCA_964475715.1 uncultured Marinosulfonomonas sp.
GAAAGCCATCGCCAAAGAGTTGGAAATTCCGGTGGTCGCGCTCTCGCAGCTCTCACGGCAGGTGGAAAACCGCGAGGACAAGCGCCCGCAGCTGTCGGATTTGCGCGAATCCGGTTCAATCGAGCAAGACGCCGATGTGGTGATGTTTGTTTATCGCGAGGAATATTACAAAGAGCGCGAAAAGCCCGGCGATCACGAGCTGGAAAAAATGGCCGCTTGGCAGACGGAAATGGACCATTTGCACGGCAAGGCCGAAATTGTGATCGGCAAACAGCGCCACGGCCCGATCGGCCATGTCGAGCTGTCATTTGAAGGCCAGTTCACCCGTTTTGGCAACCTGATCAAACCTTGGCAGAAACAAGGTGAAGGCGAAGACCGTTTTTAGCCCGAAAACCGTAAAACCTGCGCCGTTGCCGGAATTGGTGGCTCTTTTTGGCTTGACCTCTGCGGTGGAGCCGTCAGAAAGCCCCTATGGGTAGTGCAAAATTAACAATTGATCTGGATGCAATCGCCGCCAACTGGTGCGCGCTTGACCGGCTCACGGCTTGCGAAACCGCGGCTGTGATCAAGGCTGACGCTTATGGTTTGGGTGTGGATCGTGTGGCCAAAACCTTGGCCCGTGCCGGTGCGCGCAAGTTTTTTGTCGCGATCGCCCAAGAAGGCGCTGCGGTGCGCCAAGCCTTGGGTCAGGATGTTGAAATTTACATTTTTGGCGGCCACATGCGCGGTGACAGCGACATGATCCATGATTTAAACCTGACGCCGCTGCTGAATTCGCTTGATCAGCTGACCCGCCATTTCGAGGCCCTGCCAAACGCGCCCTTTGGCATTCAGCTTGATAGCGGCATGAACCGGCTGGGCATGGAAGTGGCCGAATGGGACGCCGTGCGCGATATTGTTTTAAGCCAGAATCCGCGCCTGATTATCAGCCATCTGGCCTGTGCGGATGAACCGGAACATGCGATGAATGACGCACAGCTGGAGCGATTTTGCCAAATGACCCAAGGCGTGCGCGCCCCGCTTTCGCTTGCGGCCACCGGCGGGATTTTGTTGGGAAAGCCGTATCATTTTGATCTGACCCGGCCGGGAATTGGGCTTTATGGCGGGCTGCCTTTTGATGCGGCTTTGCCTGTGGTCAACCTGTCACTGCCGGTTATCCAGTGCCGCGATCTGGCCGCTGGCGAGACTGTGGGCTACGGAAATTCCTGGGTCACAAACACCCGCGCCACCATCGCAACCCTGTCTGGCGGTTATGCCGACGGGGTGTTGCGCGCGCTTTCAAACGGGGCGATGCTTTGGGCCGATGATGTGGCCTGCCCGCTGGTTGGGCGCGTGTCGATGGATTTAATTACTGTTGATATCAGCCACTTACACAAGGTTCCTGATTCTCTAGAGATTTTAGGCCCGGAACAATCGATTGATAATCTGGCCCAGAAAGCAGGCAGCATCGGTTATGAAATTCTGACCTCTTTGGGGCAGCGCTATAGTCGGCGTTACGCAGGCGGGTATTCAAAATGAGCCCACTTGCCCCCGTCGCAACTTTGGGACGAAACACAATTGCGCTGCTGGCCGCAATCGGCCGCATCAGCATCTTTTTAGCCCAGACATTAGGCCATATGGTCCGGCCGCCGTTTTACTTTAAAGAGTTCGGCCAAGCCCTTTTAACTATTGGATATTTCAGCCTTCCGGTTGTTGGATTAACCACCTTTTTTACCGGCGGCGCACTGGCTTTGCAGATTTACGCAGGCGGCGCACGTTTTGGTGCCGAAACCGTGGTGCCATCAATCGTTGCCATCGGCATGGTGCGCGAATTGGGGCCGGTTTTGGGTGGATTAATGGTGGCCGCAAGGGTCGCATCCTCGATTGCGGCCGAAATCGCCACGATGAAAGTGACCGAGCAAATCGACGCGCTGGTTACGCTTTCGACCCACCCAATGAAATACCTGACCGTGCCGCGCGTATTGGCCGCAACCATTGCTGTGCCACTTTTAATTGCAGTGGGAAACAGCATCGGAATTTTGGGCGGCTACATCGTCGGGGTGACGCGGCTTGACTTTAACTCTGCCACCTATCTGCATAATACTGTTAACTTTCTCGAAGTTTGGGACATCACTTCTGGCCTGATAAAAGGCGCTGTATTCGGTTTTATCGTCGCCTTGATGGGCTGCTATTACGGCATGAATTCAGGCCGCGGCGCACAGGGCGTTGGGCATGCGACAAAATCGGCGGTGGTGGCGGCATCAATCCTGATCCTTGCGTCAAATTACCTGTTAACAGAATTGTTCTTTTCGGCATGATAACACTTGAAAACGTTCATAAATCATTCGGTGCAAACAAAGTCCTGCAAGGCATAAACCTAACGATTGCGCGTGGGCAAAGCATGGTGATTATTGGCGGATCCGGCACCGGAAAATCGGTGGCGCTGAAAACCATTCTGGGG
>CAYYXZ010000020.1:2540-7937 GCA_964475715.1 uncultured Marinosulfonomonas sp.
ATTGCCGCCGAGCCTGAAATCATATTCTTTGACGAGCCGACCACGGGGCTTGACCCGATCATGTCTGGCGTAATTAACGAATTGATCCGCGAAATTGTGGTGGAAATGGGCGCAACCGCCATGACCATCACCCATGACATGCGCTCGGTGCGCGCCATTGCCGACACAGTGGCGATGCTGCATGACGGAAAAATCCAGTGGTGCGGCCCCGTGGCCGAAATGGACGCAAGCGGGGATGCCTATCTGGACCAGTTCATAAATGGCCGCTCCGAGGGACCGATCGAGGCCGTTCGTTAAGGTTTGTTGCCAATTTCGAAACAATCGCCCCCGTTTAGAGTATTTGGTCAGAAAATTCCCCCTTACCGATCGGCGTTTTTTAGCTATGGTTAAAAATTATGTAAACTTGGCCTGAATTTTATTCTGCTGCCGGCCAAGAATAAATGGTGACGTAATACTGGGGGAATACCATGTCAGAACAATACACGACCCTTTGGGGCGGCCTGAAACGGCACGTTCAAAACGCGAGCCAATTTGCAATTGCGCTGCTGGCTCTGGCGATGTTTGTGCTTTGTCTCGGGGCTGCTTTGGGGGTTTTGCCCTGGCTTGAAATATCGGCCCACATCAACGGTGCGCAAATCGGCAATGCGGGGATGATTGCGCAGATTGGTTTTACGCTGTTTTGCCTTGCCCTGCTGTTTTTTCTGCCCGCCAACAACCGCATCATGCAGCTGGAAAAAACCCACCGCAATTTTCACGTCAGCATGAACGACATCGCCAAAGCATACGCCATCAGCCATCAGGCCGACCGTGACGGGCTGTTCAAAATCGGCTCGGAATTTGACAGCGTGCGGATGCGCATTAACCATTTGCGTGATCACCCCAACCTTGGCGCCCTAGAGCCGGCCGTTTTGGAAGTGGCCGCACAAATGAGCCACGAGGCGCGTGATCTGGCCGAAATTTACAGCGCCGAGCGGGTTTTGCGGGCCAAAACTTTTCTTAAACAGCGCCAGCAAGAAGTTGATAAATTTCAGGAAAACCTTAAAGTTGCCCAGACCACCACGGGCGAGTTGAAAAACTGGCTGCTTCAGGTCGAAACCGAAGAAGGTCTGATGGAGCGCCAGCTGGATACGCTGGAGGCTGATTTGTTTGAAATCTTGCCCGAGCTTGGTTTTGATCTGGAACATGACCAAACCAGGCACAATGATAAAGACGATAAAGTCGTTCGCATGACGGCAAAACCGGCCGAGTAAACGCCCCCTTTCAATGTCGGCAAGCAAGCTCTATCTGTTTGGCAAGGGCGCGATCTGCCCGAATTATTCTGCTTGGATTTTCAACATGCGTATGTTTTTGAAATTCGCCAATCTGTCCTTGCTCATCCTGTTTCCGATCGCCTGGTTTGCGCCAATGTTGCGGGCCGGAATTATGGGCGGGATGATGCCCTATTTTTTCGATCTGAACGAAATATCGGTGATGACCGGCCTGCAATCCTTGTGGCAGGCGGATATTTTTCTGGCCTTGCTGGTTACCTTTTTTGCTATTTTTGCACCCTATGTGAAAACCATCGGGCTGGCCTTGATCCACTTCAATCTGCTGCACCGAAAACTGCTGCCCGCATTGCAACTTTTAGGCAAGCTGGCGATGGCCGATATCTTCTTAATCGCGCTTTATTTGTTGCTGGCCAAAGGCATAGGCGTTGGCAAAGTTGAAACCGCGTGGGGGCTTTATCTGTTTAGCGTCTGCATTCTGGCCTCGTTGGCGATCTCTTTTGCCACCGAAAAGCGTAAAATAAAAACGTAAAAAAACATCCCCGACGCTTGATAAATCATGGCCGTTGGGGCAAAAGACATTATGGCAAAAGAGAACAGTTTCACCTGCAATTCCTGTGGCGGCTCCAGCACCAAATGGTCGGGGCGTTGCGAGGCGTGCGGGGCGTGGAATTCGATGATCGAGGCCGCGCCGTTATCGGCGGGCCCTTCCAAAAAATCGCTGGGTGGCAAGCGGGGTCGCGCGATTACCCTGACCGATCTGGCCAGCACCGAAGCTCCTCCGCCGCGCATATTATCAGGCATAGCCGAGCTAGACCGGGTTTTGGGCGGCGGTCTTGTGCCGTCTTCGGCCGTGTTGGTCGGGGGCGATCCGGGCATCGGCAAATCCACCTTGTTGCTGCAAGCCGCGGCCAGTTTTGCGCGCAAAGGCCTGAAGGTAATTTACGTTTCCGGCGAGGAAGCCTGCGCGCAAGTGCGGATGCGGGCCGACCGGCTAAACCTGCGCGATGCCCCCGTGCAGCTGGCCAATGAAACCAACCTGCGCGATATTTTAACCACGCTGGAATCTGAAAAACCCGATCTGGTAATCATCGATTCAATCCAGACCATGTGGGCCGATAATGTCGACAGCGCGCCCGGCTCGATTTCGCAGGTGCGCAGTGCCGCGCATGAATTAACCACATTTGCCAAACGCCGCGGTTTGTCGGTGATTTTGGTGGGCCACGTCACCAAAGACGGCCAGATCGCCGGCCCGCGCGTGATCGAACATATGGTCGACACCGTGCTTTATTTTGAGGGCGAGCGCGGTCATCAATTTCGGATTTTGCGTGCCGTTAAAAACCGTTTTGGTCCGACCGATGAAATCGGGGTTTTTGAGATGACCGGCGCGGGGCTATCGGAGGTCAACAACCCCTCGGCGCTGTTTTTATCCGAGCGCGATAAACCCGCGCCCGGCTCGGTGGTGTTTTCCGGCATCGAGGGCACCCGCCCGGTTTTATGCGAATTGCAAGCGCTGGTTGCGCCCTCGCCTCACAGCCAGCCGCGCCGCGCCGCTGTGGGCTGGGATGGCGGACGTTTGGCGATGATTTTGGCGGTGCTAGAAGCGCGCTGTGGCATCCCGTTTACCGGTCTTGATGTTTACCTGAATGTGGCCGGCGGGATGCGCATTTCCGAGCCGGCGGCCGATCTGGCTGTTGCCGCCGCACTACTATCGGCCCGCGAAGATAGCGCATTGCCCGCCGACACTGTGGTTTTTGGCGAAATTAGTCTATCAGGCGCTTTAAGGCCTGTCAGCCAGACCGATAACCGCTTAAAAGAAGCGGCAAAGCTGGGCTTTTCAGGCGCGATTGTGCCCGCGGGTAGTAAAACGGCGGCCAAAAGCGGGTTAAAAATACAGCAAATGTCGGATCTGACCGGCTTTGTTGGCGATATTTTCGGAGCCGGTTAACGGCCAAAACATGCTAGGAGAGAAAGCGTGGAAGGTTTTACTATTATTGATGGCATTGTTGCCGTTATTATTATCATGTCGGCGCTTTTGGCCTATTCGCGCGGTTTTGTGCGCGAAGCCATGGCAATCGGTGGCTGGATTGCGGCGGCCGTTCTGGCCTTTTTATTCGCCGCGCAAGCCGAGCCTCTGATTCGCGAAATCCCCATGCTGGGCGCTTTTATCAAAGACAGTTGCGAGCTAAGCCGCATCGCCGCATTTGCCATCGTTTTTGCCATCGCCTTGATCATCATGTCGCTGATCACACCGATGCTTGCCTCGATTGTGCAACGCAGCGCGCTTGGCGGTATTGATCAGGGCTTGGGCTTTTTGTTTGGCGTGGCGCGTGGTGTGCTGCTGGTCGGGGTTGCGTTGCTGATTTATGACCGCGTGATTACCGATCAGGCGGTCCCGATGATTGATGACAGCCGCACGGCGCGGATTTTTGCCACAATGCAAGACAATATTAACGACAGCATCCCGCAAAACGCACCGGCCTGGATTACCGACCGTTACGAGCAACTGGTCGGAGATTGCAGCGAACCGGCCCCGCAATAGGTCAAAACCTGTTATTTTTCACGACCAAATCAGCAAAAACCGCCCTTGTCATTGGTGACAGGGCGGTTTTTTCGTCCTATGTGTAAGGCCAGCCACAGCCACAGGATTCGGAGCAACGAGCACGATGCAAAACATGCAGCCAAGCCACGCGTTTGATGATGATGACAAGCTAAAAGAGGAATGCGGCGTTTTTGGCGTTATCGGCGTTCCCGATGCTGCAAATTTCACCGCTCTTGGGTTGCACGCCTTGCAGCACCGCGGTCAGGAAGCTTGCGGGATTGTCAGCCACGACCCCCAAGACGGCTTTAATTCGGCGCACCGTTTTGGTCTGGTGCGGGACAATTTCACCAAATCCAGCCTGCTCGATACCCTGCCCGGCCCGATTGCAATCGGCCATGTGCGCTATTCTACATCGGGTAAAAAAGGCGCTGTGATCCGCGATGTGCAGCCATTTTTCGGTGAGTTTTCACTGGGCGGCGCGGCAATTGCGCATAACGGAAACCTGACCAATGCCAATGCTTTGCGCCGCGAATTGGTGGATAAAGGTGCGATTTTTCAATCCGGTTCCGACAGCGAATGCATCATCCACCTGATTGCGCGCAGCTACCAAAACACCATCCCCGAGCGGATGAAAGATGCGCTGCGCCGGGCCGAAGGTGCCTTTGCCATCGTCGCCATGACCCGCACAAAACTGATCGGGGTGCGCGACGCGTTAGGCATCCGCCCGCTGGTGCTGGGTAAAATCGGTGATGGTTGGGCTTTGGCCTCGGAAACCTGCGCGCTGGATATTATCGGTGCTGAATTCGTGCGCGAAGTCGAGGCCGGCGAAATGGTGGTGATCACCAAGGACGGGGTGCAAAGCCACCGACCTTTTGCGCCGGCCAAACCGCGCCCCTGTATTTTCGAATTGGTATATTTTTCGCGTCCCGACAGTGTTGTTCAGGGCCGCTCGGTTTATGAAATTCGCCGCCAGATCGGGGTGGAATTGGCCAAGGAACACCCGGTCGAGGCCGATATTATCTGCCCTGTGCCCGATAGCGGCACGCCCGCCGCCATTGGTTTTGCGCGCCAAAGCAACATCCCGTTCGAGCTGGGCATCACCCGAAATCAATACACCGGCCGCACCTTTATCGAGCCAACCGCCAGCATTCGCAACATGGGTGTGCTGCTAAAGCTGAACGTCAACAAGGCGCTGGTCAAAGGCAAGCGCGTGGTTTTGGTGGATGACAGCGTTGTGCGCGGCACCACCACGCGCAAAATCAAGGAAATGTTTCTGAACGCCGGTGCTGCCGAAGTGCATTTTCGGATTGCCTCGCCGCCGGTGATCTGGCCCGATTTTTACGGTGTCGATACGCCCGATCGCAGCCAATTGCTGGCCGCCAACATGACCACCGATCAGATGTGTGAACACCTTGGCGTTGACAGTTTGAAATTCATCTCGCTGGATGGTCTTTACCGCGCGGCCGGCCACCCCGAGGGGCGCAATAACGCCGCGCCGCAATATAGCGACCCTTGTTTTTCAGGCGATTATCCAATCAAACCAACCGATATGATCGAAAACGGTTTTGCGCTTCAGGCCGCAGAATAGCG
>CAYYXZ010000020.1:8037-14180 GCA_964475715.1 uncultured Marinosulfonomonas sp.
CAGATCGCCAATCAAAAACGGCAACGCGCCGGCCCCAAACGCACCCGCCAAATCAAGCGAAGGCACCACGATTGCCAGCACCGCAACACCGGGCAGATAAAGCAGCGCGGCCGGCACAACCGCCGCGATAAATAGACGCAGCAGGCCGCGCCCCATGCCGTTTTCAACCAGCCAGCCGGTTAGAAATGCCATGCCGACAAAGCCCCACAAAAAGCCCGAAGTCGGCCCCATCAGCCATGCCAGACCAAAACCGCCGCCGGCAAATACCGGCAGGCCCATGGCCCCTTGGCCCAAATAAACCAGCACCGTTGCCGCCGCCATGCGAGAGCCAAAAGTTAGGCCAATCACCGTAATCGCCAATGTTTGCAAGCTCATTGGCACCGGAAACATCGGCACCGAAATCTGGGCCGCAATTGCGATTGCCAAGGATCCCAAAACAACCATCACCAATTGTTTAAACCGGCTGTCTGATCCAATCAGCGCCTTTGAAAGGACTGTATCGTGCATATTTTATTCCTCTTGTGAATTTCGTTACGCCAGTTTTCTATTTCCATGCACTTAAAGTCAAGCCAAAGAGCTTGCTTTCAGCGCTGTGAAATGTGATTGGCTAGGTATGACCGATCAAAATACCGAAACAAGCCGTGAAAAAACCGCCCTGATCACCGGTGCCTCGCGTGGTCTTGGTGCCGCGCTGGCCGAGGCCTTGGCCCCCAGCCACCACATCATCGCCGTTGCCCGAACCTCGGGCGCGCTTGAAGAGCTGGATGATCGCATCAACGCCAAAGGCGGCAAGGCTACGCTGGCCCCGATGGACATCACCCAGGACGGGGCCATGCAGCATTTATGCCGCTCGATTTATGATCGTTGGGGCAAAATTGATCTGTGGCTGCACACGGCCATCCATGACGCGCCGCTGTCGCCGGCCGATCACATCGGCACCAGTGACTGGGATAAATCCACAGCCCTGAACCTGCGCGCCACCGGCATTTTAATCAGCTACATCGCGCCCCTTCTGGGCCGCAGCGGCACCGCGGTTTTCTTTGAGGATCCCATCCCGCGCGGTTCTAAATTCTTTGGCGCTTACGGCGCAACCAAGGCCGCCCAAATCGCACTGGCACGCAGCTGGCAGGCCGAAACCATCAAAACCGGCCCGCGCGTGCACATCATGTCACCAGAGCCAATGCCCACCAACCTGCGCACCCGTTTTTACCCCGGCGAAGACAAAACAAAACTGGCCGACCCCCATGCCGAAGCCGCAAAAATACTGGCCAAACTCTAACCCGATTATTGTTCTTTAAATATCCGCGCCGCAGGCATAGAATCTTTTCTACCACAAACCACCATTGCGCCCCCCTTCAAGCCGACAAAACCTTTACCCAAGCCCCGTCTTGCTTTATTCATTTTGAAAAGCAACAAGAGCAAAAGCAGCATGCGCATCCTGATCACAAATGACGACGGCATCAACGCGCCCGGCTTGCTGACCCTGCTTAACATCGCCGATGAAATCGCCGGAACAGACGGCGAAATCTGGACCGTGGCACCAGCCTTTGAGCAATCGGGCGTGGCGCATGCAATTTCCTACACCCGCCCGATGATGGTTTCCCAATTGGGTGCGCGCCGCTTTGCCGCCGAAGGCTCGCCGGCCGATTGCGTTTTGGCCGCCCTGCATGACATCATGCATGACAGCCCCCCTGATCTGGTGCTGTCAGGTGTGAACCGCGGCAATAACGCGGCCGAGAACACGCTTTATTCCGGCACCATCGGCGGCGCGATGGAGGCCGCACTTCAGGGCATCCCCGCGATTGCATTATCGCAATACCTTGGGCAAGAAACTGCCGATCTGGCGGACCCGTTTGAAGCCGCTGCCAAACACGGCGTTGCCACGGTTCGGGCAATTCTGGCTGCAAAACCGGCCGAGCAGGGCGATTACCGGCTGTTTTACAGCGTCAATTTCCCGCCCGTTCCCGCCAACAAAGTCAAAGGCCTGCGCGCCACCGCCCAAGGCGTTCGCGCCGGTGTAAAATTCAGCACCGAGTCGCATTTTGCCCCCTCCGGGCGCAAGTTTCTTTGGATCAGGGGCGGCGACCAAACCGCGGCCGCAAAGCCGGGCACGGATGCGGCTGTCAATCTGGACGGCTATATTTCAATCACCCCGATGCGCGCCGATTTAACCGCCCATGACGCGCTGGAAACCTTGCAAGGATCATGGGCAAAATGAAAAATGCCGAGCAGCAGATGCAGTTCCTTTTTGCCTTGCGTTCCAAGGGGGTAACCGATGTTCGGGTGCTATCCGCGATGGAGAAAATCGACCGTGGATATTTCGTCAAAGGGCTGTTTGAGTCCCGCACCTACGAGGACATGCCCCTGCCGATTGCCTGTGGTCAAACCATCAGCCAGCCTTCGGTTGTCGGCCTGATGACGCAGGCCCTAAAGGTGCAGCCGCGCGACAAGGTTTTAGAGGTTGGCACCGGTTCGGGCTATCAGGCCGCAATCCTGTCCCAGCTGGCGCGCCGCGTCTATACGGTTGATCGTTTTTCACGTCTGGTGCAGGGTGCAACGGCCGTTTTTCGCAAACTTGATTTGACCAACGTCACCGCCATCACCGCCGATGGCAGCTTTGGTTTGCCCGAACAGGCACCGTTCGACCGTATCCTGGTTACCGCGGCCGCCGAGGATCCGCCCGGCCCGCTCTTGGCACAGTTGCGAATTGGCGGTATTATGGTATTACCGGTGGGACAGGGCCAAGCAGTGCAAAGCCTGATTTCGGTAACACGGCTTGAAAAAGGCTATGATTATACCGAAATAAGACCTGTGCGTTTCGTGCCCCTGCTTGAAGGGCTGGGCAAAGAATAAACTAACAAGTTCCGATAAAACGGACCCGTTGAATTGAGGATAAAGCAAATGCCAAACCACCGATCTGCCCACCGATCTGCTGCAAAACCACCCATGGTCCGCGCCCTGTTTACAGGTGTTTTAATCGGCTCTCTGGGTCTTTTGGCGGGCTGTAGTGATTTTGATCTGGATTTGCGCAATAATTTTGGCAACGCACCCGATACCTCCAGTGCCGCACGAAGCGCAACGGCTCCGCGCCCCCAAGCCGATGATCGCGGCATAATTTCATACCCCAATTATCAGGTCGCCGTGGCGCGCCGTGGCGATACCGTGACCGATGTGGCAAACCGGATCGGGTTATCGCCAATAGAGCTGTCACAATTTAACGGCATTGCCAAAGACGCGCCCTTGCGAAAAGGCGAAATCATCGCCCTGCCCCGCCGCGTAAGCGAGCCAGGGTTTGGCACAGGATTTGGAACAGGCGCCGTCACAAGCGGCCCGATCGGCACAGGGCAGATTGACATCAGCACATTGGCCGGCAACGCAATCGACAACGCCGCCGCACCCGCGACGGCCAGAGCGCACACCCCATCGGGCGTTGAGCCGGTGCGCCACAAGGTCGAGCGCGGCGAAACCGCCTATACCATCGCCAGACTTTACAATGTCTCGGTGCGCTCATTGGCCGAATGGAACGGGCTGGGCGCCAATCTTTCAGTGCGCGAGGGCCAGTTTTTGCTGATACCTGTGGCCCAACAAACCCAAGCCGCAGCCCCGCTCACAACCCCGATCACAGCAAACGTGCCCGGCACGGCTTCGGTAACGCCGATCCCGCCAAGTTCGACCAAACCAATGCCCGTCGAAAGGCCAACCGCCACAGTGGCCAAACCGGAATCACCCAATCTGGGCGGCCAAACCACGACGGCCAGCAGCGCCAAATTGCTTTTCCCGGTGCAGGGCAACATCATCCGCCCCTATTCCAAAAAAACCGACGGGATCAGCATTGCAGCCCCCGCGGGCACTGCCGTAAAAGCAGCCGACGCCGGCACCGTTGCCGCCATTACGCGTGATACCGATCAGGTGCCGATTTTGGTTTTGCGCCATTCCGACAACCTGTTAACGATTTATGCAAATGTGGCCGATATCAGCGTGAAAAAAGGCGACAAAGTCAGCCGAGGACAAACGATTGCCAAGGTGCGCAAAGCCGATCCGTCCTTCGTGCATTTCGAGGTTCGCAAGAATTTCGATAGCGTTGATCCGATGCCGTTCTTGCGATAAACGTTTAAATCCGAACACCCTTGCGCGCAGCCAGATCGGTAAAATATTGCCACGCAACGCGCCCCGACCTGCTACCGCGGGTTGCGGCCCACTCTACCGCTTCTCTGCGCAGGGTTTTATCGGTGATTTCAACGCGGTACGCGTCACAATAACCACGGATCATTTGCAAATATTCAGCCTGCGAGCAGGAATGAAAACCCAGCCACAAGCCAAACCGGTCTGAAAGCGATACCTTTTCTTCAACCGCTTCATTTGGATTAATCGCCGATCCGCGCTCGTTTTCGATCATATCGCGGGCCATTAAATGACGCCGGTTTGAAGTGGCGTAAAACAGCACATTTTCAGGCCGGCCAACCACGCCACCATCCAAAACCGTCTTTAGCGATTTGTAATGCTGCTCGTCATCTGAAAACGACAAATCATCGCAAAACAGCAAAAATCGCGCCTGACTGCCACCCAACAAAACCAGCAAACGGCCGATAGATGGCAAATCCTCGCGCTGTAGCTCGATAATTTTTAAACCCAGCCCCTGATCAAGCACAGCGCCATGCACCGCCTTGACCAAAGACGATTTCCCCATCCCGCGCGCACCCCACAACAGGGCGTTATTGGCCGGCAATCCTTGGGCAAAGCGCAGGGTGTTTTCCAGCAAAATATCGCGTGAATGATCAACGCCGACCAGCAGTTCAAGCTTAATGCAACTGACCTTGGCAACCGGTTTTAAATGATCCGGCTGAAGCTGCCAGACAAAAGCATCGGCGGCGCTAAAATCAGGCGCAGTGGCGGCGGGCGGGCTGATGCGCTCTAGCGCGTTGGCTATGCGTATCAGCGCCGCTTCACTCATTTTTTGCCAGTATCATCAGGATCATCATCAGGCTCAAAAAACTCGGAACCCTCATCCTTGGCCGCAGCTTTGGTCTCAGGCTCATCCTCGTCATCTTCAAACCACAAACCCTCGGCCCGCAGCTTGGCTTCGCGTTTCTTTTCAACCCGCGCAACCAGCTGGATCGAGATTTCATAAAGCCCGTAAACCACCACAAATAAAATCGCCTGCGTGATCACATCAGGCGGCGTCACGATCGCGGCCAAAAGCAAAATACCGATAACGGCATATTTGCGCACAGCCTTCAAACCCGCCGCGCTGACCAAGCCTGCCTTGCCCATCAAAGTCAGTAAAACAGGCAGCTGAAAACACAAACCAAAAGCGACAATAAATTTAATTGTCAGGCGCAAATATTCCTGCACCGATCCCTGAAAATCGATAGATGACTGTTGTACCCCGTTGCCATCCACGCCAACCTGTTGAAATCCAAGAAAGAAATCATATGCCAGCGGCATAACCACATAAAAGGCAAAGGAGGCGCCCAGAAAAAACATCAACGGAGATGCAATCAGGAAGGGCAAAAACGCGCCCTTTTCATTTTTATAAAGCCCGGGCGCAACAAAACGCCACATCTGATAACCGATGAACGGAAACGACAAAATCAGGCCACCAAACAGCGAGATCGAAATCGCGACAAAGAAACCCTCTTGCAGCTTAATCAAAATCAGCCCGCAACTGTCCTGCCCGCGGGCCGCCAAGGCGCCACATAACGGATCGGTCAGAAAATTGAAAATCGGGTTCCAAAACATGAAGCTGATGATCATGCCGATGATAAAGGCCGCCGCCGATTTTATCAGACGGTTGCGCAGCTCGGTCAGATGCTCGATCAACGGCGCGCTAGAGTCTTGAACCTCGTCTGTAGAGTCTTGAACCTCGTCTGTCATGATTTAGAGCCTGTTTTTGCTTTGCCGGTTTTAGGTTTTGCGGCCGCTTTGGGCTTGGCGGCTGGTTTTTTAACAGCCGCTGGTTTTTTTGCTGCCGCCGGTTTTTTAACAGCCGCTGGTTTTTTAACAGCCGCCGTTTTCTTCACTGCCGGCTTTGCAGATGCGCTCGTCGTTTTTTTGCCCACCTTTTTCGCGGTTTTCTTGGCCGGTTTTTTAACCGTTACCTTGCGCATTTTATCGGCGGCCTCGGTGCGCTCTTTTACCGATGC
>CAYYXZ010000021.1:0-13959 GCA_964475715.1 uncultured Marinosulfonomonas sp.
TCCATAGCTTTTTCAGAACCGTGATTTTCGATAATAGCCGACATCAGGGTTTGTTAATAAACGTTGGTGGACGACCGGTGACAAACCATGCCTTTGAATTTGGGGTCAGCCAGATCCAGATAGGTCATTGGCGGCTCGGAAACGTCGTTTTTATCATAGAAGATAATCCGGGCGCGTTGCGAGAAACCGAACCATTTATTGTCGGCATTTTGCAAATAGGCTGGAATGCGCTCTTCTAAAATAGCGCTGTCTATGGATTGCAGCAGGCCGGCATCAGCGGCACGGGCCAGACGCGAAGAATCCACCGTCAGGAAAATATCCGCAGGTGAATTTACACCCTCGGCTTTGATCCGGGCCAGCAGTTTGTCGGGCTTGCCCTCAATACGGTTGATGACGATGCCGGTGGCATCTGTGAAGTCGGAATAAAGCCGCTCGTCAGTGTCATAGTGACGCGAGGAATAAAGGTTCAGCTCATCTGCAGCAAAAGCTGGCGCGCTGAGCGCGATAGCAATAGCGGCGGTGACAAAAGTTGATTTCGTGGACATGTGTGCTCCCATAGCTAGGTTAACTGAGATATTATACTAGAGTAAAACAATCAGTTATCAGAATCGGGTGGGAGTTCAAGGCGTATTTTCGGCATTCACGCCGATTTATTTTAAATACGCGGCGTCATCTCGCGCTGCAAATATAATGAGGTGTTTCAAGATTAAGGGCCATCACGCATCCGATATCCGGCAGCATTACCGCCAAAATTCAGCTAGCCCTTGCGCACATAAAGCCAAGCGCCGTCATCGCGCCGCGTGCGCGTCAGCAGCCCGGCTTGATACAAATGATTTAAATGCGCGATGGCCTCGACCAAAGCCAGCCCGTAAACATCTGCGCCAATTTTACGCTTGAACAGTGGCGCAAAACACTGGGCGGCGGTGCGCGGTTGCGACAAATGATTTAACAAACGCTTTAGCGCGCCGTGGTGATTATCAATCAGTTGGCGCATTCGGGTGGGCAGGCCAGTGAACGGCAATTTATGCCCGGGCAAAACCAGATGATCCGCGCGCGCCAACCGGGCTAAACGCGCGCAAGCCTCAAGCCAATCGCTCACGGGGTCGGCATCGGGTTCGGTGGCATAAACGCCGATATTTGGCGAAATTGACGCCAACAGCTGATCACCGCCCAGCACCAGATTATCATCGCGGCTCCAGAATGTTGCGTGTTCGGGCGCATGACCATTGCCCATATGCACATCCCATTCCCGCCCGCCAAACCGGATCAGATCGCCTTGTTTTATACGTTTAAAACCCAGCGGCATCGGCGCAACCGTATCGGCAAAATTAAACGGACGCTCAGCGGCCCGTTTGTCAAATATTTCGGCCTCCATCCCCCCCGAGCGCCAAAAATCCAGCGTTTCATCCGTGGGTCGGTCTTGCACATCCAGCGTCAACATGCGCGCAAACAGCCATGCGGTGCGGGTGGTCCATAATTCAGCCCCGTGTTCGGTTTGAAACCAGCCCGCAAGGCCAATGTGATCAGGGTGGTGATGCGTGACAATCAGCCGTTTCACCGGCTTTCCCGCCATTGGCCCGGCCAGCAGTTTCGCCCAAATCGCCTTGCTGCGCCGCGAGGCAAAACCAGTGTCGATCACGCTCCAGCCATCGCCATCATCCAGCGCAAAAACATTCACATGATCCAGCGCCATCGGCAAAGGCAAGCGCATCCACAACACGCCATCGGCCACCTCAATGGCCGCGCCCTCGGCGGGGGGTGTTTCAAACGGATAACGAATTTTGGCAGTGCTTTGATTCATCAAGCCGATAAATCATCAACCGAGATCGCATACAAGCCCCGCGCGCCGGCCCTGACATGAACCAGAAGTGCCGCGTGTTCGGGCAACAGGCGCGAAATGTAAAACCGGGCAAGATCGCTGCGCGGCCCCTTGCCGCCCTCGGCCTCGGCTGATTTCAAATGATAATGCGCCCCCAAAACCCGCGCAAAAGCCCGCAAATAAGGCACCGCACCGGCAAACCTTTCGTTTATATCCTTTTGGGATACCAGCCATTCCGTGGTTTCGCGCAAGGTTTCGCAAGCATGCCAAACCGCGTCGCTCATCTGGGGAAAGGCGGCGCGCTTGGCTTCGGCATTGGCTTCGATTTCGTCCAGAACCTGAAACGCCACATCGCCGCCATCCATCATTTTACGCGCCACAAAATCCATGGCCTGAATGCCGGTGGTGCCCTCATAAATTTCCGTCACCCGCACATCGCGCAGATATTGCGCCGCGCCGGTTTCCTCAATGTAGCCCATCCCGCCATGCACCTGCAGCCCCAGATTTGCCACCAGAGATCCGGTATCGGTGCCGTAAGCCTTGGCAATCGGCGTTAAAAATGCGGCCCGCGCCTGCCAGCCATCATCCTGCAACGCATTGCCCAAATCGATCGCCACACCACAAGCCAGCGCAATGGCACGGGCGGCGTGGATTTCGGCCTTCATGGTTAAAAGCATCCGGCGCACATCGGCGTGATCCACGATTGAACCCGTGCTGCCCCGGGCCAAAACCCGACCCTGTTTGCGCTCTTTGGCATAACCCAGCGCGTGCTGAAACGCAGCCTCGGCCACGCCCAGCCCTTGCATCGCAACCCCGAGCCGCGCGTTGTTCATCATTTTGAACATCGCCTTTAGCCCTTGGTGCTTTTCCCCGACCAGCCAGCCGGTTGCACCGTCAAAATCCATGATCGCAGTCGGGCTGGCGTGCAGGCCCAGTTTATGTTCCAGCGACACCACCTTCAGGCTGTTGGCAACACCGGGATTTCCATCTGCATCCGGGATCAGCTTTGGCACCATAAACAGGCTGATGCCTTTGGTGCCGACGGGTGCATCCGGCAAACGCGCCAGCACCAGATGGCAAATATTTTCAGAAAAATCATTGTCGGCCCAGCTGATAAACACCTTGGTTCCGCTCACCCCAAACGTGCCATCGCCATTTGGCACCGCCTTGCTGCTTAGCGCGCCCACGTCCGATCCGGCTTGCGATTCGGTTAGGTTCATGGTGCCGCTCCACTGCCCGCTGATCAGCTTGGGCAAATAAATCGCCTTTAGCGCGTCACTGGCGTAATGCTCCAGCGTTTCGATCTGGCCCTGCGACATCAGCGGGCTTAAATGCAGCGCCAAACAGCCCCCCGCCATCATCTCATTCACAACCGAGGTCACCGTAACAGGCAGGCCCATGCCGCCACTTTCAGGCCCCGCCGACATGCCGATCCAGCCACCATCAGCCACGGCACGATAGCCATCGGCAAAGCCGGGCGAACACCGCACTGCGCCATCTTCCAAAACCGCCGGATGCAAATCACCGGCGCGCTGCAACGGGGCCAAAACCTCGTTTGTCATCCGGCCGGCTTCCGTAAAAATTGCCCCAACCATATCCGGCGTGGCCTCGCAAAACCTGTCAGTGCCGGCAACCTGATCAAAGCCAACCACCTGATCAAACAGAAATTGATAATCCTTGACGGGGGCTTGGTACGGCATGGCTAAATCCTTTTTAACGTGGTGCTTGGAATTTCTGCGCGGCTTGGCTATGTCACGCATATCTTTTGCGACAATCTAGCGCATGTCGCGCCCCCATCAACCAAAACGCAGCGTCAGAGCATGAATGATATCACAACCCAAATCCTGAAACCCAGCGTGGGCGGCATTATTGATGCTGCTAAAATCCTGCAAAACGGCGGGCTGCTCGCTTTTGCGACGGAAACGGTTTACGGGCTGGGGGCGGATGCGCGAAACGGGCAGGCCGTTGCGCGGATTTTTCAGGCCAAAGCGCGGCCCGCATTCAACCCGCTGATTGTGCATGTTGCCAATCTGGAAATGGCGCTAAATATCGCTGAATTCAATGACACGGCGCTACGTCTTTGTGCCGCTTTCTGGCCCGGACCACTGACGCTTGTTTTGCCGCTGCGCCGTGATGCGGGTATTTCACCGCTGGTCACGGCGGGCTTGACGACCATTGGCTTGCGCCTGCCCGAACACGGCGTGGCGCGCGATTTGCTCACCCGTTTTGGCGGTCCCGTTGCGGCCCCTTCGGCCAATCCGTCGGGCAAAATCAGCCCCACCACAGCCCGCCATGTCGCAGATGGGCTGACCGGAAAAATCGATGCCATTCTTGATGCCGGAGCCTGTGGCGTTGGGCTTGAAAGCAGCATCATCGCCCTTGATCCGGTCCCGACCCTGCTGCGTCCCGGCGGGCTGCCGGCTGAGGCGATCGAGCGTTGTTTGGGCGCGTCTCTGGCGGCCCACACCCCATCGCAAAACCCCAATGCGCCGGGCCAGCTTGCCTCGCATTACGCCCCGACAGCGCCCATTCGCCTGAACGCGATATCAAAGCGCACGGGCGAGCTAAAGCTTGGATTTGGACCCGATAACGATGCCGACCTAAACCTGTCGCCCACCGCTGATCTGGTTGAGGCCGCCGCCAATCTGTTCTTGCATTTGCACGAACTGGACGCCCGAAATGCCGCCGCGATCGCCGTTTCCCCGATCCCGCAAAAGGGGCTTGGCGTTGCGATTAATGATCGCCTTTCACGCGCCGCTGCACCCAGAGGTTGAGGCCTCGGCCAATTTTTGAGCCGCCGCACGCCCCGCCCAACGCCCTGTGGCAAAACAGCCCGTCAATAAATAACCGCCCGTGGGGGCCTCCCAATCCAGCATTTCACCGGCGCAAAACGTGCCCGGAGCCGCGCGCAATTCCAACCCATCGGTCAGGGCGCAAAATGCAACGCCGCCAGCTGTCGAAATTGCTTCGTCCAGCGGGCGCGGGCCGTCGTGGGTGATCGGCAAAGATTTAATCAGCGCCGCCAGTTTTTCCGGCTGATTTGGCAAGGGGCGGGCAAATTCCTGCAACAACGCCAGCTTGACCGCGTCCAGTTTCAACGCCTTGCGCATGTGGTTCATCAATGTGGTTTTGCCGCGCGCTCTGGCCAGACGCATTTGTATTTTTTGCACGCTCCAATCGGGCATCAGATCAAGCACCAACGCGGCCCCTGCGCGCATTTCTTTTGACACGGCATAAATTCCGCTGCCCTCAACGCCACGTTTTGATAACACAAATTCACCGCGCACAGATTTCGTGCCAGCCGTCAAAATCACGCTCTTCACAGCCGCGCCAAAATGCTTTTGCATAAACGCGCTCCAGTCCACAACAAAACCCATATTTGCAGGCTTGAACGCTGCCAGATCAACGCCTTTTTCCGCCAGCAATCCGGCCCAAGCCCCGTTTGATCCCAGCCGCGACCAACTGGCACCGCCCAGCGCCAAAACGCAAACCTTTGGCGTCACAGTTTGCACCCCGTCCGGCGTTTGAAAAACATAGCCATCATCCCAACCGGACCAACGCCAGCGCGTGCTAAATTCAACCCCAAGATCGTTCAGCCGCGCCAACCACGCCCGCAACAAAGGCGAGGTTTTCATGGCGCGCGGAAACACCTGCCCGCTGCTGCCTGTAAAAATTTCCTGACCCAACCCGCGCGCCCAATCCTGCACGGCGGTATTATCAAAATCCGATAAAATATCATGCAACTCAGGGCATTGATATTGCTTTAAAAACCGCGCAACCGGCTCGTCTTTGGTTAGGTTCAGGCCCGATTTTCCGGCCATCAAAAACTTGCGGCCCACCGATGGCATCGCATCAACAACCTGCACGGAAATGCCGGCCTGCGCCAATTCATCCGCCGCCATCAATCCGGCCGGACCGGCACCAATAACCAATGCATCAGGCATTTGGAAAACCTCCTTTTATTTCGACCACACGTTGTGGATACGGAATTTCTATGCCATTTTCCTTTAGCGCATTCCAGATCAAAAACAGCACGTCCGAAGTGTATTTATGCTCGCCATCATCAATCCCGTTCACCCAAAATTCAAGCGCAAAATCCACACCGTTTTCACCAAAGCCGCGCAGCTCGCAATCGGGCGGATAGGGCTTGTCCAGCACATCCTTGTTTTTGGCCACGGCGACCTCGACGATGGCGGGGATTTTATTGATGTCGGTGTCGTAAGAAACGCTAAATTTAGCCTCGTAACGGTTGGCCGATCCGCTGTCGGAATAATTCATCACACGCGTTGTGATAAAATCCTCGTTGGGCACCACAATCCAGCGGCCGTCGTAGGTTTCAAGGATGGTGGCGCGGGCCGTCATTTTTACAATCGTGCCGGCCTCGCCGCCGTCCAGTTCGACATAATCGCCAACGGTGGCCTGCCCTTCCAGCAGCAAAATCACACCCGAAATAAAGTTAGAGGCAATTTTTTGCAGACCAAAACCCAGACCAACACCGATTGCACCACCAAAAAGCGCAAAGGCGGACAGATTTATGCCCATAATGTTCATCAACATCAGAAATGCAAAACCGAAAATTGTGATCTCGGCGGCCTTGATTGCCAGCTGGCGCGTGGCGGGGCGCATTTCTTTTTGCTGCCCGATCAGCGCCGCGCTTTGATCATTTGACCAGCGCCCCAACCAAAACAGCAAACTGCCGGCAATCACACCGCGCACCAGCGACATGATCGAAAACGAAATATTGCCCATCGTCACATTTGTAGCGCTAAGGTAGGCTGTCAAATCATCCAGCACCCCCAGCGCATAAAGCGCCGCGACCGGAACCAAAATGTATTTCCCCAGCAGTTTTAAAAACGAATCCGTGATGATATTTTGCACCAAAGCCCGTGCGGCCAAAAACAAAAACACCCGTTTACCAAAGGCAATTACCGCACCGGAATCAAAGATCGAGCGCACGACCTGTTCGCCAATCGCCGTAAACGCATAGGCCAAAAGCGGCAATGTCAGCGGCAGAAAAGCCAGCACAAAACGGCGGGATTTTGCCAGATATCCATCCTGATCGGCAGCCGGTTTGATCAATTTTTCCAAAACCGGAGACAGCTTTTTGGTAACGATCAAAGCCAGTAAAAACGCGACAATCAACAGACCAAATTGCGACCAGGCCGCAGGGCTAAGCAACCAACCTTGCGCCAGATCCCAGCCCTGATCCAGATAGCCCAGCGCCTGTTTTATAATTTCGGGTTGGCCGTCCATAATTTACCTCTAATCGTTACACATCTGCTTAATGGCGTTTAACACTTCAGGTTTGGCGGCTAGCACATCTGCGGATAATTCGGCAATGGTTTTTGTCATTTCATCGGCTTGAACCAGCCGCTCCAGCAGCCCGAATTGCAACGCCTGAGTGGCCGTGATTTTTTGCCCTGCCATCAAAATCAGTTTGGTTCGGGCCGGTCCGATCAGCGCGCGCATTCGTGCCGGATCAGATGGCTGCGGTAAAAATCCCAGCTTCATCACCGGATAGAAAAACTTTGCCTCTGGCACCGAAATGCGCAAATCACAGGCCAAAACCATGCCAAACGCGCCGCCCGCAACCGTGCCGTTTAACGCCGCGATCGTCAGGCAAGGCGCCGCCGCAATCGCCCCCGAAAGCCGCTCCCAAACCGGATCGGTTGCCAGCCCCGCGCGGGCCTGATCCAGATCGGCACCGGCACTAAACACACGCCCCTGCCCCGTGATCACCAGCACCTTTGCATCCGTTGCGGATTTGGCGATATCGGCCAGCTGCTCCAGCATGGTTTTGGTCAGCGAATTGGCCTTGTCTGGGCGGCGCAAAGTGACGGTCCACAGACCGCCATCCTTGTGCAGATCAATCATGCAATCAGACCCAGTTTTTTGCGCAAAGCCTCATCGCGCAAGGAAATATCCTGCCCGCGATATTCATCGGCCTCGGACGAGCACATCCAGACCAGCGCCTTGGAAACCCATTCGGGCGCAATGTGATCTTCCCATTTCAACATGCTGACCGGGTTTATGCCCGAGGTCTTAATTTTGCGCTGCATTTCGGTGGCAACCGTGCCCGGAGACAGGCCCAGCACCCGAATGCCACGGCCGGATTCTTCTTTGTGGGCGCATTTGGTCAACATGGCCGAGCCGGCTTTGGCGGCGCAATAATGGCTCCAGCCCTCCATCGGGTTGATGGCCGCACCCGAGCTGATGTTGATAATCGTGCCACCACCGGCGGCGCGCATCAGAGGAATCGCGGCCCGCATGCCGTAATAAACCCCCTTCAGGTTAATATCGACCGCCCGGCCCCAGCTTTCGGGATCCGAGCTGGCCAAGGGCGAAATCGGATCAATCACGCCTGCGTTATTTATCACCACATCCAGCGCGCCGAATTTGGCCATCGCTGTGTGCATCGCGGTTTCCACCTGCGCATAGCGGCTGACATCGCAGGTTATCGGCAATGCAAACGGGCCAATTTCGCGGGCCAGATCACTAATTTCTGACGCAGATCGGGCCAACAGCACCACATTTGCGCCCAAATCGGCAAATTTTTGCGCAGCCGCGGCCCCGATTCCGCGGCTTGCACCCGTGATTAAAACCGTTTTCCCTTGAATATCTGTCATGTTTTGCTCCTGATTGTTTACGGTAAAGTAAACATTACTTCCTTGCCGATCCGCGTTAACATACACTTGCACAAGACGTATTCAGCGTCCATTCATAGAATTAAGTCTTTTTCTAATTGTTCAAGGATCCGAGATGAGAAACTGGAAATCATTTAGCTGCTCGCTGGCTTTTATCAGCCTGATGGGCAGCACAGCCGCATTTGCCGACATCACCGCGCAGCAGGTCTGGGATGACTGGCAGGGTTATTTCACCGACTCTGGTTATCAAGTCAGCTCAAATGACACCGCTTATTACGGGTTGGTCACGGTGAATGATTTGGTGATATCCATACCTTTGCCTGACAATGGCGGCGTTATGAATGTTACAATGGGTCCGATCGCCTTTACCGAAACCGGCGACGGCAGCGTTTCGGTTTTGATGGGTGACAACGGAAATATGCCGATTGCAGTTTCCATGGGTGATAATTTCTCCGCCACCCTGAATTATAGCAACACCGATATGTCAATGATTGTCAGCGGCTCGACCGACAGAATGGTCTATGATTTCACAGCCGCCGAGCAGGTGATTGCGCTGGTTGATCTGACGGTCGAAGGCGTCAAAATTTCCGATGCGGTTCTGGAACTGGTTCTGGAAAATGTCGTTGGCAGCACCGTTAGCACAACGGGAGATTTGCGCGATATGGTGCAAACCCTAACGGTTGACACAATCGACTATAAGTTTTCGCTGACAGAACCGGATAACGATTTTAGCATAAACATAAAAGGTGCGATGTCCGATATTGTGGCCAGCTCCCAAGTTCTCATGCCAAAAGGTATGGATTATGACCAAATGGGCAAAGCCCTGACAAACGGCTATGCTGTTGCTGCAAAAATCAGCTGGGGCAGCAGCGCTTCCGAATTTGACAGCACTGATCGCACAGAGACAATGAAAGGCAGCTCGGTTTCTGAATCGGGCAGTCTCAGCTTTGCGATGGATCGTGAACAGCTGAAATTTGGCGGGATTTCCAAAGGCATCAAGGCATCGTTTTCCGGCTCAACCATTCCGCTGCCATCGATTGGTTACGAAATGGCCGAGGCCGTGCTTGAAATGCAAATACCAATCCAGAAATCAAAAACGCCTTCGGATTATTCCTTGACGGTTAAGCTGGCGGATCTAACGCTAAATGACGACATCTGGGCGATGTTTGATCCGATGTCAGCGCTGCCCCGCACCCCCGCCACGCTTAATCTGGCGATTGACGGCAAGGCCAACTGGCTGATCGACATCATGGTGCCCGAAAGCGACACTACGAAAAATGTTGCGGTTCCGGGCCAGCTGCACGCGCTTACTTTAAAGGCGTTGCAGCTGAAATTTGCCGGTGCCGATCTGACCGGTTCTGGCGGTTTTACCTTTGATAATGACAATATGACAACCTTTGACGGCCTGCCCGCCCCGACCGGAGAAGTTAACCTGAAACTGGTTGGCGGCAATGGTTTGCTGGATAATCTGATCAAAATGGGCATACTGCCACAGGATCAGGCCATGGGAATTCGTATGATGCTGGGCCTGTTTGCAATCGCGGCCGATGGCGAGGATACGCTGACCTCAAAGCTTGAAGTCAAGGGCGATGGATCCGTTCACGCCAACGGGCAGCGCTTGAAATAACTCCGCGCTGATCTGTTGAAATTGTGCGAACCGCAAGCGAGCCGCAAAGTATATCGCGTGCGGCCCGCTTAATTGTGCTTGATCCTGCCCGTGGTTTGTTTGAAAATAGGCAAAATCAATAACCTGTCCAGTAACCCGCAAGGATTGTTCCCATGCCGCATCTGCTAAAAACCGCAACCCTGATCAGCCTGATCGTCACCCCCGCATTCGCCGACATCAACCCGCGCAATGTCTGGGATATTTTTACGGCCAATTACAAGGCCATGGGTTTGCAGCTCGAGGCAACCGAAATCAGCGCGGGCAACACGCTAACGCTGGAAAACATAAAAATCTCGGGCCAATTCCCGTTTAACTGGGGCAGCATCACAATCACCACCACCGGCATATCGCTGATCGGAAATGACGACGGAACCGTGGCTATAAAATTCCCAAAATCCATGCCTTTGGCCGTGGCGCTTAGCCTGCCTGATAATCTGTTTATCACCGCAACGCTGGATTACACCCAAAAGGGGCACAAGATGGTTGCATCCGGTGATCCCGACAAGGTCACGATTAAGTATTCCGCCGATCTGATCGGGCTAAAACTGAATGAAATAGACGCCCCCGCGGGCACAGGAATTACAGCCACCGGCCAGATGATGATATCCGGCGCATCAAGTGTAACAACCTTGCAAACCGGCGAAATGTTTATGCTTTCCCAAGATTACGCATCCGACAAGCTGACGATGAGCTGGGATTATGCCATAATCGGAAAAACCGGCGGAAAAAATAATCTGGAAATGCATGATTTCAACGGGAAAGGCAAACTTCTGCTCCCGAATACGGGTTTTGATCTTGCAAATCTTGCGCAACAATTTCGCGATGGCGCATCGATTAAAAGCGGAAACACCACCGGGCGCCACATTTCACAATCGAGCACCAGTCTGGACGGTAAAACCATTATGGATCAAGATATTTCGGTCGATAGCACAGACACCACCATGTCTGTTTCGGCTGACGGTCTTATGCTAAAAACGGCTGCCGACAACTATGTGCTGGACTTCACGCTGGCCGGATTGCCTTTTCCACTTCGCGCCAAGATCGGCACGTTTTTAGCAGATATCCAGCTTCCCCTGCTGCGGCGTGATACCGATCAGGATATTGTCTATAATTTTTCAATAAATGACATCACAATCGACCCCGAAATCTGGGCGCGGTTTGACCCCGAAGAAATTCTACCGCGCGACCCCGCCAATTTCACGCTTGATCTTTCAGCCAAAGCCAAACTGCTCTTTGATCTGCTGGATTTCGAGACCATGGAAAAGGTGCTCAATGAAGGCACAAAATTCGGTGAAATATCCTCGTTTAAGCTCAACCGTCTGGCAATTTCCGCCGCGGATACCGAACTGACCGGCACAGCTGCGTTCACTTTCAACAATGATGATCTAACAACCTTTGGCGGGTTTCCGGCACCGGATGGCGGTGCCACGTTTAAATTATCCGGCTTTAACACGCTGATCGACAGGTTGGTCAAAATGGGGCTGCTTGACGAAAACCAAGTCATGGGCATGCGCATGGGCCTGATGTTAATGGCGGTTGCCGGCGATCAGGATGACAGCTTGGTTTCCGAGATTAAAATCACCCCCGACGGCCAAATCACGGCCAATGGCAAACGGATCAAATAATGGCAAAATCACTGCAAAACCTTACGGCTGCCCTGCTGGATGCCGCCAAACGCGCCGGTGCCGACAACGCCGATGCCATGGCGGTTGAACAAACTTCGGTGTGCATCGACGTCTTGAACGGCCAGCTTGAACATGCCGATCGCAGCGAGGGCATCGACATTGGCCTGCGGGTTCTGATCGGCAAACGTCAGGCTTGCGTTTCGGCCTCCGACATCAGCTCCGAGGGCATCGAAACCATGGCCCAGCGCGCCATCGCCATGGCCCGGGTTGCGCCCGAGGACGACAGCATCGGGCTGGCCCAAACGCACCAACTTGCCACAAAACGCGACCCATCGGCGTTGGATCTTTTTGACCCCGCACCCGAGCCCGACCCCCAAACCCTAGAGCAAAACGCCCGCCGCGCCGAAGCCGCCGCGATGGACGTTGCCGGCGTTTCCCAAGTGCAATCGGCCTCGTCAAGCTACGGGCAAAGCCGCATCCACCTTGCCGCCTCAAACGGGTTTTGCGCCGGCTACAAGCGCAGCAGTTGCAGCACATCCTGCGTTGCCATCAGCGGCAGCGGCCCCGATATGGAGCGCGATTATTACGCCGACGGGCGCATCTATTTGACCGATTTGCAAAGCCCCGAACACATCGGCCAAATGGCCGCACAGCGCACCGTCGAGCGGGCCGGATCACGCAAACCGCCCAGCGGATCTTATCCGGTTTTGTTCGATGAGCGCGTTGCGTCATCGCTGATTGGCCACCTGATCACGGCGATCAACGGGGCCGCAATTGTGCGCGGATCATCGTGGTTGCGCGACAGTCTGGGCCAACAGATTTTACCAAAAACCCTGTCGCTAACCGAAAACCCCTTGCGCGCCCGCGCCTTTTCCTCGCGCCTGTTTGACGGCGAAGGCCTGCCCACATCCGCGCGCACAATCGTGCAAAACGGCGTGCTGACGGGCTGGACGCTGGACCTTGCCACCGCGCGCAAACTTGGCCTGCAAAGCACGGGAAATGCCGCGCGCTCTACCTCGGCCCCGCCAACCCCAAGCATCAGCAATCTTGCCCTGACCCAAGGCGAAAAATCACGCGCCGATTTGTTAAACGACATGGGAACGGGGCTGCTGGTGACCTCAATGATCGGCATGTCGATCAACCCGACCACAGGGGATTATTCGCGCGGGGCCTCGGGGTTTTGGGTGGAGCACGGCGAAATCTGCTATCCTGTCAACGAATGCACCATCGCCGGAAACCTGCACGATATGCTGGCCAGCCTAATCCCGGCCAATGACGCGCGCGCCCACCTTAGCCGCGTGGTGCCGTCGCTGTTGGTCGAGGGCTTAACCCTTGCCGGAAAATAGCGACCTGAACCTGCTGATCGACGCGGCCCGCGCCAGTGGTGATATCGCGCGCAAATTCTGGCAAAAATCGCCCGAAACATGGGATAAGCGCGCAGGTGCCGGCCCTGTCACCGAAGCCGATCTTGCGGTTGATAAAATGCTGCACCACGACCTGCTGTCTGCGCGCCCCGATTATGGCTGGCTGTCGGAAGAAACCGAAGATAATCCGGCCCGCCTATCGCATGATCACGTCTTTATCATTGATCCGATTGACGGCACCCGCGCCTTTATTGAAGGCTCCAAAACTTTTGCCCATTCGCTGGCCATCGCCCATAAAGGCAAAATCACAACGGCCGTTATTTTCCTGCCAATGCTGGATAAACTTTACGTTGCAACCGGCGAGACAAACGCATCGCTGAACGGAAACCCGATCGAGGCAAACCAGCCAAACTCCGAACAAACCCCAACATTGCTCGCCTCCAAATGCAATTTCGAACCGCAAAACTGGCGCGACCAAAAACCACCTTTCACACGCCACCATTGCCCCTCATTAGCTTACCGGATGTGCCTTGTCGCCCAAGGGCGCTTTGATGCGATGCTAACCCTGCATCCGACTTGGGAATGGGACGTGGCGGCCGGAACCCTGATCGCGCAGCGCGCCAAGGCAAATGTTACCGACAAGCGCGGCAACGCCCTCACATTCAACAGCCCGCAGGCTAAATTCAACGGCATCATCTCGGCAACCCCGACTTTACACAAAGCCATCCAGACGGACCTAACTTAACCTCATTATTGTTCCAGAAATATCCGCGCCGCAGGCATAGTGGGGGGGATCGGAATGAATTGGAATGGTGAGCGCGGGCTAAATTAGAATGGGTGG
>CAYYXZ010000022.1:0-13280 GCA_964475715.1 uncultured Marinosulfonomonas sp.
AAACCTATGTTTTCTTTCGACTCGATAAGCAAAAATGGACACGCCAAGGCAGCGGCGCTGCAAAGCTGGCAACTCCTTTTGCAGAACGGCTTAAGGCGGCTGAATCCACGCTGCACCATGCTCTGGCCTTGGCGTTTCTTACCTTGGCTGTATTTTTCATCACGCAACTATAACCCGATCACAAAGCAGAAAAAAGTATCATGACACATCCAACCCAGCCTGATTTTAATGAAAATCAAAATCCCGATATGCGGACTGACCGGCAGGATGCAGGCCATGGTGCAACATCGCCACAAGAAAACACAGTGCCGCAAGGTTTTCTCTATGAAACAGAGCACCCCGAATTGCCGGTGCCGTTCAAGGCCGTGATTGCCGAAGAAACCGTTGAAGGCGTGCGTTTATCGGTTGCGGCGGCTTATGTTACGATTGAGCAGCCATTTGAATCCGAGTGGATCGGGCGCAAAGAAATCGTTCAGCTGGTATTTCAATTCAAAGGTTTTGCAATAACTTTATACCCCGAAATGGTCGTGACCGGATCGCGCGGACCAAATGAAATGACCCTGCAATTTAAAGACCCGCTAGGCGATCATTTGCCCCAGTTGCGTTATATTCTGAACACGTTTATTGCCGGCGATTTTGTTACGATGAACGGCATGTTGGGGTTTTCGGGTCCGGTAAAACCCAAGAACGTAAAAATTGACGATGCGGCCAATCCCAAACGCCGGATCCGCAGCATCGCTGTTGGTGTCATGTCGGGGCTTCTGATTCTGATTGCGGCCAATATCCTGATTTCACGCGCGATCCAGCAATACGAGCCGCGCCCTGTATTTATCACACGCTCGGGCAGCCAAATGACCGCCACGGCCGCCGGACAGGTTGCCTTTTTAAACCCGGATGCAAAAAAAGGCGACGTTGTGTTCTCGATTAACACGAATGCGGGCGATGTTTTAAGCTTCAAGATGCCCTGCGATTGCGAAGTGGCTATTTATGAAGGAATTATGGAAGGATCAACTGTCCTTCCAATTGACATAATTTTATCATTATTTGAATCAAATTCGAGCTTACAAATAAAAACACGGATGAGCATAGAAGGGCTTTCAAGAGTGTTAGGCGGCGATAGGGCATACATGGAATTGACGGACGGTCGGATCATTCCGGCCCAGATCAAGGTCACGGCTGCAACAAATACAGCAGCATTGCGCGGCGATCCTTTTGTTCCGGTTATTCTTGTCCCCAAAGAAGGAACACTGAGCATTGAAGACATTGGAAAATCCGCGCGATTGCGTCTTTCCAAAACATTCTTTGGTTTCGCAATACCTAGAATATTGGACCTGTTATGACCTTGATCACTCCACTTATCATTTGCGGCGGAACCGGCACACGGCTGTGGCCTGTTTCTAGAACCCAAAGCCCCAAACAGTTTCAAAAAATGGGCGAGTCGGATTCGCTGAGCTTTTTTCAATCTGCGGTGCAGCGTCATTGCGGACCGGGCTATGACAGGCCTTGCATTATTTCGTCCGAGCGCCACAAGGACACGCTTGCCGAACAAATGGCAGAAATTAATTGTGATGCCCAGGTTATTTACGAGCCAATGGGGCGCAATACCGGGCCGGCTGTTTTGGCGGCTGCGATGCGTCTTTATGCGCAAAATCCTGATGCGATAATGGTGGTTGTGCCTGCCGATCACATCATTGACGGTGATTTGACCGGCACGATTATGGCCATGATAGAACCTGCGAAACTGGGCCGGATCATCACCTTTGGCATCAAGCCGCGCTACGCGGAAACCGGCTTTGGTTATATTACCGATGGCGGCCCGATTATTGAGCATCCGGGCCTGCATCAGGTTGAGCGTTTTGACGAAAAACCACCGACCCGAAAGGCCCGGCTTTTGGTTGAAAGCGACATTGCATATTGGGCATCCGGCCTTAGCATGTTTTCGGCCAAAACCATTATTCAGGAATATCTGAAGTTCGATCGCGACACGGTTGAGGCCGTCAAGCTTGCCATCACCAAAGGCACGCGAAAGGGTGACGGGTTTCTTTTGAATAAAGATCATTTTGCGCGAGCACGTTCAGAATCCACCGAAAGCATGGTCTTTGAAAAAAGCAAACAGATCGCCTTGGCCCCGCTTGATGTTCAGTGGTCCGATGTCGGCAGCTGGACAGCAATGTATGGAATTTCCAAAGCAAACCACCAAGGAAATGTTCTGCAAGGTGATGTTATTGCAGTGGAAAGTTCTAATTCCATGGTGCGGTCCTCGTCGCGTCTGGTGACTTTGGTCGGGGTGTCGGACATCATTGTTATTGACACACCGGATGCCTTGCTGGTCACAAAAGTCGGGCAATGCCAAAATGTAAAACGGGTTGCGGAATTTTTAAAATCGGCAGAGCGCATCGAGGTAGAAAAACATGCACCGCTTTTGTTGGGCGCAGAGGATTCGGCCAAAACAGCGATTACACAAATGGTAAAAACCAAAAACATCGATATGGTTTCTGTTGAAATTGAACCGGGCAATAAGCTTGAACTGGATGCTTACGACAGGCGCGATATTCTTATTGTTCAAGGCTCTGTCGTGGTTTCGGAAAAAGGCGTGCGCACCCCGCTGACCGAAGGCCACCGGATGGATTTGGCCAACGAAACCCCGATCGTTCTGATCAATGATTCTAGCGCCAAGGCCAAAGTTATTTTAACAACCCGGATGAATATTGACGGTGATGATGGGCAACAACAGATGCCATTATATGCCTAGGTTTGTGCGCACAAGGTTACGCAAAATTAGACAAAAACACCGCATGTGGTGGCTTTATTTAGCCGCCGCATGTGTTTTTGGTTTGGGCACGCCGGCTTTGGCAAACCCGGATGCGCAAATATCCAAGCTGCGCAGCGGTTTGGAAAATCTTGAGCAGTTGCTAAATCAGCCCAGCAGTCAAATAATGCCGCTAAAACAAACGGCTGCCCGGTTCGGATTGCAAGATTACGTCGAAACTGGCGCCATAGCCGGAACCATACAACACAACCCTGCCCGCCCCAAACTGCACGCGCCGCTTGATGCCCGGGTGATGGATATGCGGCTGGGTTTGGCGATGTTAACCCAAAGTCACGGCGCATCGGAAAACAAAGTGGTTCTGGATGCGCAAAGCCGTGACGACCGCAACGCGCTGGTTTTGATGCGCGGAGAGGCCACGTTGGCCGATATCCGCGCGTTGTTGTTGGCAACGCGGCTGCAAACCACACATACGGGCGTATCTTTAACGCTGGATGTGCCGTTGATTATCTGGTCGGATGCCGCATTGCGCTTGGCTCCGGGCGAAATTTTATTGCTAAACCGTTCGCGCGGGGCCTTTGTTTTGAATTTCGGGCACATGACAATTGATGGCGCCACCATCGGGGTTACCGGTGATGAAAACCTTCGGAGCTTGAAATTCAACCCCTTTGTTACCACGGCCGGAGGCGGTTCGGTTCAGATGAGCCAGTCAAATATTATCGGGCTTGGTTTTGGCCATTCGCCTAAATTTTCGGGGTTTTCGGTTTTAAGAAATGCCCTGTTTTCCGCCCAACACCCGACGCGCATTATCAACAGTTTTTTTTCCGGCATCGTTGGTGTTGCGTTTAACGGTGTTTCTGGTCCGCTTATCCAAGGCAACAATTTTCGAAATATGCGCAGCAATGCGCTATCTTTGCGCCAATCGCCCCATGCGCGCGTGGTGCTGAACCTGTTCTCGGGCGGAATGAAAACCAACGCCATCAGGGTTGAGCATAATTCGATCAATGCGGTTATTGCAGGTAACATTATTCTGGGCGGCAGTCGCGCCGGCATTGTGGTGCGCCATGATAGCCATAATGCGCAAGTGACGCAAAATATTGTTTGGCAACGCGATGGTGGCGGGATTATGTTGGCGCAATCTGAATGCGGCCAGATTGTGGATAATCTGGTGTTGGATAACGCACAAAAAGGTGTCGAAATACGCAGCAGCACGGATAGCGTCGTTGCGCAAAATCTGATTGCATCCAATCATAGTGCCGGGGTCTGGGTGTCGGCACAGACAAATGCCGCGCAGACATTTGTCGGCAATAACCGGCTGGTTTCAAACGGCTCGGGCATTGCAACCGCAACGGGCGGTAGCCTGATTTTGCAAGGCAATGATTTTTCCGCCCAGTTTCCAAAATTATTAAGCGGGGATTTGGCGTCACAGTCGCATCATATTGCGCAAAATATCAGGGGTGAAAAGCAGATTACCCTTACGGCCAGTGGGCTGTCGAGTAATATCAAACCAAGCCGTTGCACAAATTTCGATAATGCTATCCGGGAGGGGCAGTGATGAAAAAATATATTGCCATATTCGGATTGCTGGCTGCAGTTGTTGGAACACAATCTCAGGCTGAAAACCGTTATGAAATTCCGATACCCGCCGATCTTGCTTCGCGTCAGATTTCGGTGCAGGTTTTGCCCAACATAACAACAAGATCGCTTCGTCAGGCCGCGTTGCGCCAAGCGCGCCTGGATATGCAGGCCGGGTACGAAATTTCTGAAAACAATCTGCGCGACCTTGCAAAACACGGCGATGGCTTGGCGGCCTTGAAATATGTGCGCCTGCTGGTTTCGCGTTATGGCGGGCAGCGCGAACACGCATCCGACATTGCCTATTTTGGCGCGATCGCTGTGGGCACCGGACGCATCTGGCCGTTGGCCGATATGATTAAGGCGATGCACGCCCTTAACCCCGAAACCGAACCCAAATCGCGGATAAACAAGTATATTACAGTGCTTTATGCGCATGCTTGGGCTGGTAATGGCCTTGCGCTGGATGCGGTGATCGATCTTAATGGCGAGGATCGGCTGTTTGGTAAATTATCTGAGCGCACGCGCCAGCGTATCCTTAACCAAGCCCGAGAAAACGGCACGGGTCGGGCCGAGTTGCGCATGGCCGTGAACTTAATGATGAACCCCGACTTGACGTCATCTGATGAAGAATTGGCGCGCACATATCTAAGCCGTGCGGTTGCAACTGACAATCTGGCCGTTAAAGTAACGGCTGCAAATTTATTGCTTTTGCTGGATGCGAATGGAACATAAAAAGGCTAAATCAACCTGATGATCTACCGGTGTAAACAAATTCTGATAGCGATGGGTTTCGCGCTATTGAGCGGCACGCAAGCCTTGGCGCAATCGGCCTATGGCTGCACCAATTTGGCCGGAAGTCATAATATGCCCAGCGTCGAGGGAAATAGCGGTGTGTTTTTTCGCATAGACCCCGATTTGCATATGTTTCACAGCATTTCAGATCAAAGCGTGGCGCGGCTTGCAAAGCTGTCGGCGGCGCTAAAGGCGGCGGGCACAACATTGATTTATGTGCCGGTCCCCACGCGCGCGCTTGCGATGCCCGATAAATTGCCGCATATGGCGCTGGATTATGGCTTTCAGGTGGATTTGGCCGCAACGGTTTATGATGACACCATCCGCCGCTTGATCCGCGCGCAGGTTCTGGCGGTTAATTTGCGCAGCGCCCTGCGGTTATCGGCCCAAAACGCCCTGCCTTTTTTCGCAACCGACCCCCGCCTGACGCCCGAGGGCGCGCAACAAATGGCACAGGCTATTGCCAAAATGATTTCGCAAACGGATGGATCTGATGGTGCCGTCAAAGCACAGTTTGCAACCACAGCCGGACTGCCCAAAATCTGGCCCTCCGCGATGCGCAATAAATTACAGCGTCATTGCATGCTTGAACTTCCCGCGGTTAAAGCGCCCGAGCATATCACAGCCATGATGCAAACCCGTGCGCTAGACGCCAATAATTCAATTTTTGAAGACCGCACGGCTGGCCATCGCATTGCTTTGGTCGGAACCGATATCACGGGATCGGCTGTGTCAAACCTGGCCGGGTTTTTATCGCAGGAAACCGGGCTGGATGTGATTGAATACAGCGTGCCCGACGGCGGTAGTTTTGCTGCGATATCCTCATATCTTACGTCGTTCGCATTTCAGAAATTACAGCCCGATTATCTGGTTTGGGCCAATCCGGTTAGCAACAGTCTGGCAGAATTCGGCGATCAGCCGTTTCGTGAATTAACCGCCGCGGCAACGGGTGGCTGCCATATTGCAGTGCCGGTTATGCGCGGGGCTAAACCAACGTCAATTCGGGCCGATTTGCGCGGGTTGGCCGCCGGACAATCCTATACGCTATATCTTGATGCAGATGGTGCCAGAGCCTATGAGGCGCGGTTTGATTTCATTTCGCATCAGGGTCTTGTGCGCACCAAACATATAATCCGCCACCCCGATCAGGTTAAAACCGGACGGTTTTACATGCCGCTTTCCGGTTTGTGGCGTGAAGGTGCGCAGGCTGTCGATATTTCCCTTGATGTCCCTTTTGGACCCGGCACGCGCATCAGCGCCTGTTTTGAATAAAGGCTCATTGTGATGAAACCATATATTCTTTCTTTGTTTTCAGCGGCCATTCTAATCATGCTGCCAATGGCCCATGCCGCGCAGGCCAGAACGCTGGATTTGGTATTTTGGCCACCTAAAATTGAACCCCAAAACATCTGCTCGCCAACGGATCGCGAGCCAAAACCTGATGATTTATCTGTGGAGGGCGATGAAGATGCCCTGACCGACATCCAGAGACTGCGGTTTGTTCAGCGCGATATCCGGCGGTTACAAATCAAGGGCCCTGACCAGTGGTTTGACTTCATCATCACCTTGATTGATTGGCGCGAAACCTTAAGCGACAAGATCACGCCGCTGGACACAAAAATGAGCAAAATCAGTCTGCATATTGATGCGGATCGTCTGGATGCGTTGAAAAATGCCGGGCTTATTGATCAGATTCGGGCGCAAAATCCTGTGCTAACTTCGCGCCAACGTCTTGTTCTTGCGCAATATTACCTGAATGGAATCGGTGTTGAGCCGGATGCCGAATATGGGCGCAGCCTGATCCGTGATGCAGGGTTTGCAGGCAACGCCGAAGCGCTTTTACAGCTTGCCCGAATGGAGCTGCAAGGAAATCCGGTTGCCGGTTGGGATGCGCCGCTGGACATTACCATAACGCTGGCTTTTGGCGGGATGTTGGGGCAAATGAATGCATCGGTTTGTGCGCGCGCCAGCCGGATTGCGCTTTTATACACACACGGTGATATCGTTTCGCCCAACCCCGAGGTTGCTTATGCGTGGCATAAATTTGCCGCCGATCTGGGCGGTGGCGAGGCGGCTTGGCGGATTGTTGAATTCCATTTAAACGCGGATTCGGCGCGCAAAGACAATGAAGAAATGCTGAAATATTTGCGTTTGGCCATCGAATACGGGTTTGCGCCAGCCCAGCATCAGGTTGATCATCTAAAAAGCGCCGGCAATGTCGATGAAGCAATTTTGCGCGGTATTTTAGGCTTTAATCTTAGTTCGGATACGGGGCGAAACCGCCCTTCGTTATCGCCATTCTTTCAGCTTTCGGTTAATCTGGATGGCGAAAAAATAGACACAGACAGCCCTTACATCGAATATCTAAAAGAGCTGACCCAGTTTGAAACCGCGCCGGGCTGGGTTTATACCGCGCTTGCCAAAGAGGTTTTGGTGCGTCGCGGTCGTTGGGCGGCCGAGCCGGAAGCCTTGGCGTTGCTTGAAATTGCGGCCCAGCGGTTTGACCCCGAGGGAATGCAGCTTTTGGCCCGCAAGCTGGTGCGTCAAAGGGATGATCCTGTGCAATTGCACCGTGCGATTAACCTATTGAGCGAAACGGTTTCGCGCTTTGGTTTGATGTCGTCGATGAACTATCTGGATACATTATATCGCTGTCAGGCCAACACGGCCCCGATGTTGCACGAGGCCGATTTATGGGCCAAAAGCTATCGCGCCGCGCAAGATAGGACCGTGCGCGTTAGTGCCACGGATTTACTCGCGCTTGATGTGTTCCGCGAGCCATTGGTTTTGGCGCAAATCCAGTCGCAGGCGCTGGATGGGCGGGTGCAATCTCTGGCCAATTTTTTGCAACGTTTGCAAGTAGATCCGTGGGCAAGCCAGCAGGCAAAACGCATGTGGGCGGCGCGCACGGACCAGTCGGACAAGGCGCTAGAAACATTCGCAAAACTGGAATTTGAACTTGCCACAAACCCGTCCGAGCGTCATCTGGCCGTTGAATTATTTCGGCGGATATACCTGAATAATGGCGTGACGAGCGCGCTGGATTTATCGATTGTCCTGACCGAAGATAACGGGCGTGACCCTGCTGTTGCGGCTGAAATCATCACGCTTTTGACGCAGGCCGCCAACCGGGGCGAAGGTGCGTCAATCCGTTTGATGTCGCGCTTGCTGGCCAATCAGCGTGATCCATCCAGCGTCTATGAAGAATTCAAAGATATCATCGAGGAGCGCGGCGATTTTCTGGCGTTGATGTTTGCCATCCCCTATATTGCGCCGCATAAACTGGACGATTATATTGATCGCGCGGTTTCATTAATGTCGTGTGGAACCAAGGATGCCGAGGAAATTGGCGATGCTTATGCCATTCATTTGAACCCTGAATTATCCTATCACTGGCGGCGTGTCGGCCTGACATTCAGGGGCGGTCATGTGCTGTCCAAATTGCGCCTGTCCGATTTGCAAATGGACGCTTATCTGGATGGCCGCTCGCCTGACGCGCATGATGTTTACAAGCGTGAATTGGCCGAGGCCAATGGGTTGGCCCTGCAAAACCTGTACCGGATAACCGCTGATCCCGATTTGCCGACATATAATCCAGAGGCCGCGGCAGGGCATATGCTGGATGTTTTGACCCGGGGTGCGCCGGGTGATAAAATTTGGGTGCTGGCCCAGTATCGCAAGGCAGGATCGGCGGTGCGCTCGATCGTTGCCAGAAAGATCGACATTGAGCAAGTATACCGAAGCGCGGCGCGGCGCGGTGATGTGGCCGCCAAGCTGGAATACGGGCTTTTGTTGCGAGACACAGCCACAACGCCGGCCGATTTGCAAAATTCCACACGTTGGTTAAGCGAGGCCGCACAAAGCGGTAATGTCATTGCGATGGCGGAATTGGGCTATGCTTTCGCGCTTGGGTTGGGGGTTGCGTCAAACCCTGAAACCGCTTTGATCTGGCTGGATCAAGCCGCGCAACAAGGCAATGAGGCTGCCAAAGATCTTGCACATCTTGTGCGTCTGGAGCGGGGCCTATGAGCATATTTTTACGGACGGTGGCCGCGCTTGGCCTGATCATTTCTATGGGTGTAATCACGCCGGTAATGGCGGATGAAACCTGCGTGGCTGCACCTGATCCTGTGCGCATCCTTGATCATGGCAGCCGTTATGTTGAAAGCAACGAGCCGGGCATAGAAATTGACCACGCTGCAAATTTAGCTGCCGATAACGCGCTTAAAGTTGTTGATGATTTTTTGCGCGATTTGGGGCGGCTTGTCTCGGATCAGACCGTCGAGGGGGCAAATTGTGCCTTGTCGCAAATGGCCGTTTGGGCAAACGGGCATGGCTTGGAAGATTTGCAATCTCAAAACGCGAATCTGACAATCGGATCACGCATTTCCGGTTTTGGACTGGTTACATTGCAGGCCATGAAGCACGCGGATAATCTAGATGATTTGGCCAGCATTCAAGCCTGGCTTGGCCGGTTGACGCATCGGCAAATGGTGTTTTGGGAAGAAGATGCCTATGATGGCGCAAAACGCGGGAATTTACGCGCATGGGCCGCGTTGGCTGCGGCTACCAGCGCCAAGATTATAGATGATCCTGTGATGCGCGGCTGGGCTGCGTGGTCTGTGCATTATGTGCTTTGCACAGCCAACGCAGACGGCAGCCTGCCACAGGAAATGCGGCGGGCAAAATTTGCATTGCATTATCAATTGCACGCGATTGCGCCTTTGGTCGTTGCCAGCGTTTTACTTGAAGCACAGGGTATTTCGCTGCAATCAAGCTGTGATCGGGCGCTTGAGCGGGTTGTAAATTTTGCCTTGGACGATTTGGAGACCGGCAGCCGCACCGCGAAAATTACAGGGGTAACCCAAAGTTTTTTTGATGGAACCCAGGGTTTGAGACCGTTCCAGATTGCCTGGATCGAGGCCTATTTAACGCTTGATCAGGTGTCAAACCGGCAGCGGTTGGATGCCTTGGCCGAGCAGCATCGCCCTTTGAACAGCTCAAAGTTGGGCGGCAATCAAACGCGGATTTGGTCGGAGGATACCCCCTAAACCATGCGGATCACATCTTTGTCGATTGCCAACATATAGCCGCGCCGTGCAATATTTTTTACCAACAGCTCGCTGACCATCTGGTTGCCCAGCGAATCACGCAAGCGCTTAATGCGGGTGGCACCGGCGGCCTCGTCGCAATCAGAGGCCGGTCGGCCCGATATCATGCCCTCGATCTCGCAACCCGATAACAGATCGCCATCCATGCGGGCCTCGGCCAGCACCGACAGGGTTTCGATTGCGGCCGGGGTTAGTTTGAATTCCATGTTGTTCAAATAAACCGTGTTTTCTTCGCGGCTGATTAGCAGCGATGACACCTGAATGCCGGTGCGCTCGATTTCCGACATGCGTTTGTTCAGCGCAATAATCGTGACCAAAAACACCAGTGCCGCCACTAATAAGGACGTGGCAAATACCAAAAGCACGAAAATTACCATCCGGTAAGATGCTAAAATATCGGCAAATGATGTGCCGGATTGGGCCAGGATTTCTAGCAATTTAATTTCGGCGTGATTGGTTAAGTCATTGTTTTCAACAAATATCTGCTCAACGCGCGCATTAAATGCACCGGCATCGGGCAGGTTCATAAACAGCAAAATCGCCGCCACCAGCAAGATCAGCACAATCGCGCCAATCCCCAGCGTCACAACCCGCGCGCCTGAATTTAGTGCCTTAGTAGCGGAGGAAATATTCTCCGGCATTGGCTTTCCTTTTTTCAAGTCCATCGCTTTCGAATATGGACAGAATATTCAGCAATTGCCAGCCCTCGACCGAAATACGCTGGCTGATCTCGGGATTGGCGGATTCCGGTGTGCAGGCGGATTCGGGCAATTTGATCACCCCGTAATGCAGGCGCAAAGGGTTATCTTGTTTGGCTTTGTAGTCAGCATAGCAAGACGCAGAGGCGGGTGCAGCGGCCAGCAAGGCCATTATGAGCGCAAGTTTTTTCATCATAACCAGATCATGGGGAATTTGCGCCGGTTATTCAATAACAAGCCCGAGATATTGGTTTGCATCAGGTTTCAGCCCCGATGGGATGCGCCGCGCCTTTGGTGCGCGCTGCGTTGGTAAATATGCGCCGCGCCTGAAGCTGCCACGGCAATGTAAAAGCCGGATCTGGACAGACGCAGGTCGGCGCGATGTTTATGGACCAAACTGCTTGCGCCAATATGGCCACAAAATTAGCCGGCGCTAAGGATCAAAACCAGCCCGCCTTTTTACTTGCAACTGCCGCCCGTTAAGGGTTCATTCCGGTCATGATTAAAATGCGCCCCGATTTTAGCTTTGAGCAAACCGCGATGAAAAATGGCTTGTCCATTATTGCCGGTGTTGACGAGGTTGGCCGTGGTCCGTTATGTGGCCCCGTCACGGCCGCGGCTGTTATTTTAGACCCTGAAAATATTCCCGAGGGGCTGAATGATTCCAAAAAACTAAGCGCAAAACGGCGCGAGGCACTTTATGATATTCTGCTGGATGTTGCTGTGATTTCGATTGCCCACGCAACGGTGGCGGAAATTGACGATCTGAATATTCTGCGTGCCTCGCATCTTGCGATGGAGCGCGCGGTGGCAGGTTTGGCGCAAACACCGGATCATTTGTTGATCGATGGCAACATGATCCCGCGCGGTTTAACCATTTCAGCGCAGGCAGTGATCAAGGGGGATGCCAAATCGGTTTCGATTTCGGCCGCCTCGATTATGGCCAAAACATGCCGTGATCGCCTTATGGTGGATTTAGCGCAACAGTATCCGGGCTATGGTTGGGAAAAAAATGCGGGCTACCCGACAGCTGTGCATTTAAAGGCACTACAAGAATTGGGTGTCACCCCACATCATAGGCGTTCGTTTAAACCTGTCCACAAGATGTTGTAGCAAGATATTTTTTCAACCTATTGATTCAAAAAAGAAATTGACTGCGAATCACTTTTGAATCATCTTGGCCTTAATCAACGAGCGCATCAAAGCGCCGATCATGAGGCGGAAAATGACGATAAAAACCAAGACAAAAGCGGCTGAAAAACTGCCTCTGAATGAAATCCTGGGTGGCGACTGCATCGAGGTGATGAACAGCTTGCCCGAGGGCTCGGTCGATATGATCTTTGCTGATCCTCCTTACAATCTACAGTTGCGCGGCGATTTGCATCGGCCCGACAATTCCAAGGTTGATGCGGTGGATGATGCGTGGGATCAGTTTGCCTCGTTTGCCGCTTATGACCGTTTCACAAAAAAATGGCTCAAGGCCGCGCGCCGGCTGCTAAAACCGCATGGCGGGATTTGGGTGATTGGATCGTATCACAACATTTTTCGCGTTGGCTTTGAAATGCAAAACCAGGGTTTCTGGATTTTGAACGACGTGGTTTGGCGCAAAACCAACCCGATGCCGAATTTTCGCGGCAAGCGATTGACCAATGCGCATGAAACCATGATTTGGGCCAGCAAAGAGCAGGCCAGCAAATACACCTTTAATTACGATGCCCTAAAAGCGCTGAACGAGGGTATCCAGATGCGAAGCGATTGGGTGCTGCCGATTTGCACCGGCCACGAGCGTCTGAAAAATGATGCCGGCGAAAAGGCCCATCCAACCCAAAAACCCGAAAGCCTGCTGCACCGCATAATTATCGGCAGCACCAATCCGGGCGATGTTATTTTAGATCCGTTCTTTGGCACCGGCACCACCGGCGCTGTGGCCAAAAAACTGGGCCGCGAATTTATCGGTATCGAGCGCGAGGAGGCTTACCGCAAAGTTGCCGCCAAACGCATTTCCAATATCCGCAAATTCGATAAGGAAAGCCTGAAAGTTACCACCGCCAAACGCGCCGAGCCGCGTGTGCCATTTGGTCAGCTGGTCGAGCGCGGCATGTTAAATCCGGGTGACGAGCTTTATTCAATGAACAAGCGCCACAAGGTGCGCGTGCGGGCCGACGGCACTTTGATTGGTGACGATGTTAAAGGCTCGATCCATCAGGTTGGTGCCCATCTGGAGGGCGCGCCCAGTTGTAATGGCTGGACCTATTGGTGCTTTAAACGTGACGGGAAAAAGGTTCCGATTGATTTGCTGCGTCAGCAAATTCGGGCGGAAATGGCCGAGCGCCC
>CAYYXZ010000023.1:0-9365 GCA_964475715.1 uncultured Marinosulfonomonas sp.
CCGCGATCATAATCGTCACCCATTTGGGATCAAACGTGCCGCCATAAATCACCGGTCCCACAATCGGGATCACGATGTAAATAATCTCGAGGAAATCCAGCACAAACCCCAGAATAAACAGCACCGCCATCACAATTAAAAACACCTTCACCTCATTATCAAAGCTGGTCAGGAAATCCTGGATATAATCCTCGCCACCGAATGAAATGATGACCAGATTAAGCAATTGTGAGCCGATCAAAATGGTGAAAACCATGCTTGTCACCTTGGCCGTTTCGCGCACAATCGGCGTTAAAACCGCGCCCTTGAACAGAACCCAGCAGGCATAAAGCAAACCGAACATGGCATACAGATAGGCTCCTTTGGCCACAAAGAAGGCCAGCCAATCTTCAAGCGGCACAACATTTCGGCTGATGCGAAGATCAAAATTCACCCCGACAAGGATCATAATCACAATCGCAAAGGTGGTCATCAAAATGGTTTTACCGCTGCCGCCCTCGTCTTTCAGCCTGCGATAAGCCGCCAGCAAAATCGCACCACCTGCCCCAAGGGCGGCGGCCGGGGTTGGGTTGGTGATGCCGCCAAGAATCGAGCCAAGCACGGCAATAATCAGGATTAGCGGCGGAAAAATCACCGCGATAAGTTCGTTTTTAGCCAGAATTTTGGCCGCATAAGTCACGCCATAAAGTGTCAAAACGGTCGGAATGGCCAGCCAGAGAACCGTGACGCCGGGGCTGGAAAGCGGCCCGATTATGGCGATATCAACGACCATAACCAGCGCAACACCGGCCAGACCAAACAGAATGGGACGTGCATCAGACGTTGGTGAAACGCCGCGCGCGAAAGTCAGGATCAGCGCCATAAAGGCAAAGAATATCGCAATTCCGGTGCCAATGGGGGCGGCTGCCGCAACCTTGTCGGCCAGCGCCTCAGCCAACTCTTGCGGGGTCAGTTTATGGCTTTCCTCGACACCGCCATCGGCATCGATTGCGGCCTGCTCGGCCACGGCAATATCCCATTTTTCCTGACCGTGCAGATCAATCATCGAAGCCTGACACGGCGCCGAAACATTGGTGCGCAAGGAAGATGATTGGCCAATATCGGAAAAACTGTCAACAGTCGTGTCTTGCGAGCCGATCACCCCGACAGTGCCCATCAAAAACATGCCGCCAATCAAAACCAGCGGCGCACCCAAGAACCAGGTCAATTTGTGACTGCGCGAGGTTTTTGGACCGCTGGTTTGCATAAACGGCACCGGCGGGGCCAAATGCGGCTTGACCATCGCAAACCCGAAAGCATAAAGCCCATAAAGCACAGCCAGCATGATGCCCGGCAAAAGTGCAGCCTGAAACAAGGTGCCGACAGAAACCACCGCCGCCTCGCCTAAAAACGTCAGCGCATCCGAGCAACCGGCCAGTTGCGCGCGCTCTTCTTGGGCCGAGGAATAGAGGTCTCCGGCCAAGGTGCCCAGCAAAACAATCACAATCGAGGGCGGAATAATTTGGCCCAAAGTGCCCGAGGCCGCGATCACGCCGGTGGCCAGTTCGGGTGAATAATTATGTTTTAACATCGTGGGCAAAGACAGCAGGCCCATGGTCACAACCGTGGCCCCAACAATGCCGGTAGAGGCCGCCAGAAACGTGCCCACAATCACAACAGAAACCGCCAGACCACCGGGCAGCGGGCCAAACACCCGCGCCATGGTTGTCAGCAAATCATTGGCAATCTTTGAGCGCTCCAGCGTGATGCCCATCATCACAAACATCAAAACCGCCAGCAGAACCTCGATCGAGGCACCGGCCAGAACCTTTTCATTCATCCGGTTAACGATGAAACTGATGTTGGTGTTCATCGCATGTTCCCAGCCACGCGGGAACAGGGCCTCGGCCACTTGCGGCAGTTCCGGATTCCTGAAAAGCGTTATTTTATCGGGGTGCATGCCGGTTGCCACCAGCGCATCATACGCCTCGGAGGAAGTATCGACCGCATAATGAATCAACAGCCCCGCACTATCCAGCCCCGCAATCACCGCAAAGGAAATTACCGCCGCCCCGCCAATGGAAAACGCCACCGGAAAGCCCGAAAGTATCCCGCCAAACAGGGACAGGAAAATGATAATCAAGGCGACTTCTACGCCATCAAGTCCAAAAAACATCTCTCATATTCCCTGTTAATGTGTGCTTTCAAAGGCTTCTTCGCCCGCACCCAAACTGTCTTTGTCAATATTTTTGCCCTCAGATAGCAGCCCCTCTTTGCGCTCTAAATATGAGCGGTAGAAAAACGATATCCCGTGCAGAAAAACCAAGCCCGCATAAATCACCAGCAAAATCTTGAACAGGAAATAGCCGTCAAATCCGTTTGGCGAAAAGCCGACGGTTTCAACATTCCAGCGAAAAGCCTTGGATTTCATCAGCAGTCCGTCAAGCGTGTCGGTGGCCGATGGTTTTGGCACGATCAAGTGACGCCACATGTAAAACCAGCCATACATCCAGATCAAAACGGCCGTTGGCATCATGAAAAACAGTGAGCCAAACATATCAATGTTTTTTCTGGCCCGGTAGCTGACTTTGGAGTAGATCAAATCAACCCGCACATGGCTGCCTTGCACAAATGTGTAGGTAACACAAAGGGTTACGACCAGTGCGTTATAAAACTTCAGCTCCTCGGACCACCAGCTGACATCGCGGGTAAACGGTGCACCAAAGCCGATGGAAATTTCGGAAGCCGTAAAAATCCGCTGCATAAAAACGATGACAATCTGTTGCAACACCATCAGCAAACCGGCCCAGGCCGCAACCCGGCCGATGCCGTTGGCCATGCCTTCAAGCAGCCGCACACAGCCCCACATAAAGCTGTTTCGCCAAATGCCGATGGCGGTGAAAACCAGAAAAGTCGTAAACACGACAAAAAAGAAATCTTTGCTGCCACCATAATAAACAAAGCGCATGATGGCTTCTCGATCGGCCCAGTCAAGCCACAAATTCGGATGCAAAATCGCATATCCGAAATTGTAAAATGACATGGCAATATTCTGGAAGAACCAGACAATTGCGTCTAACATCCTGACCCCCGTTTTTTGTTATTTTAGCAGTATCGCCTGCCCGCAAAACCCATCCTGCCACAGGCTGAACCGTGCGGGCCATTTGAAATTACAAACAGCCCGCCCGATATTTATCAGCTAAGGCTGTTAGCCTATGATCCGGTCACGTTGGGCGCGGAACACACCTTCCGAGCGCTGGATCCAGCTTGATGATTCTTTCATCGATTTTTCAACACTGCCACGGATTTTGGCAAACATTTCGTCGTCCATATGCCCGTCCAGCGTTTCCTTGGAGGCAACCCCCATCGCATCCCAAACATCATCCGAGAATTGCAGAACCTTGACGCCGCCCGATTGCAGACGTCTAAGTGCTGCACCATTGTTGTTCATGAACTGTGCAAGGCTCCACTGGTGTGTTTCGGCCGCCGCAATTTCAATGATTTTCTGGTGTGCCGGCGTTAGGCCTTCAAACACTTTACGGTTGGTTGCCAATGACAGGGACGCACTCGGCTCGTGAAAACCGGCCGTGTAGTAGAACTTGGTGATTTCCTGAAAACCGGCCTTTTCATCCGCCCAGGGGCCGATCCATTCGGTGCCGTCAAGCGCACCCGAGGCCAGCGCCTGATAAACTTCGGAACCCGGCAGATTTTGAACCGACGCGCCCAGTTTGCCCAGTGCTTCACCACCCATGCCCGGCATGCGGAATTTCAGACCTTTGAAATCTTCGGCACTGGTGATTTCTTTATTGAACCAGCCACCGGCCTGTGGGCCTGTGTTGCCGGCAATAAATGATTTCAAACCAAAAATCTGGCCCAGCTCATCATGCAGGCCCTGGCCTTCGCCGTGATAATACCAGTTTGCCATCTCTTGGGGGGTCATGCCGAAAGGCGCTGCGGTGAAATACTGATAACCGGGGTTTTGGCCGGTGAAATAATAATCGGCGGCGTGATACATATCGGCCTGACCTGATGTCACGGCGTCAAACACTTCAAACGCGCCAACCAGCTCGCCTGCGGCTTTGATTTCCACTTCCAGACTTCCGTCGGACATGGCGTTGATCGAATCCGCAGCATGCTGGGCGGCATCAAACACACCGGCAAGGCCACGGCCCCATGATGTAACCATTGTCAGTTTTACATTGCCGGCCGCATAAGCGGGGGCGGCAAGCGCTGTTGCAGCTACGGCTGATCCGCCAAGTGCTGATGTTCTCAAAAATGAGCGACGATCCATTAAATACTCCTCCCAAAGAGTTTGTGTGCGTTTCTGTGCGTTTTTAATTTAGCTGCCCGATTTTTCAGACAGATTGTTTTAGTCCCAACAGCCTAACGCCGACTTTTAAATGAGGGAATACCAATTATTGCGTAGAAAAAGCCCGATATCGGCATATTTCAAGCTAATTTGGCCTGTGAATTTACCAAATATCCACAATTGACGATCCCGCCCGATTTCTTCATTCTACGATTCGGGGATGATTTCGCAATGACAGGCCTGCAAAAACCGATCAGAAACAAGCCGCGCCTCAACACCGGGCTTCGCTACAGCCAGAAGATATTTCTGCTGGCCAGCCTGCCATTATTGTTGGCTGCGGGCGCGATTGCCGTGTTGGTTACAACCCAGTCGCAACAAACCGCGACACGCGAAATTGCGCGTCTGCAAGATGAGCTGATCACAGCCAAACGGGCCGAATTGAAGAATTATCTATCGCTGGCGCGCACCGCGATTATTAATATTTATGGCCGCGCCCTGCCCGATGATGCGGACGCAAAACTTGCGGCAAGTCGAACGCTTGCGGCGATGTTATACGGCCAAGACGGGTTTTTCTTTGTGTATGATTATAACGGCAATAATCTGGTCAGCCCGCGCCAAACCAGCCGGATCGGACGCAACTGGGCCAGAACGCGCGGGCCGGATGGGCAGCTGGTGGTTGACAAAATAATCGAAATTGCGCGCCAAGGCGGGGGGCATTTAAGCTATGACTGGCCCAAACCGTCAACCGGCAATATCGAGCGTATGGAATCTTATGTGATTGGTTTGCAGGATTGGCGTTGGGCGATTGGCACCGGTGTGTTTATCGACGATGTTCTGGCCACCGTTGCGGCGCAAAAAACCATTGTTCAGGCCCGTGTGCAGCGCACGTTTTTGTCGATTGGTGCCATCACCTTGGCGGCTTTGTTGCTGGTGTTTTTTTCCGGTATCTGGCTGAATATGCGCGAACGCCGCCTGTCGGACACCAAATTAAAGGGGCTGAGCCAACGCATTATTGACACACAAGAAGAAGAGCGCGGGCGCGTGGCGCGTGAATTACATGACAGCATCAGCCAGATATTGGTCGGGGTGCGCTATAAATTCGAGCTGGCCCGCAAACGTTTGCAAAGCGGCGATGCGCGTGCGGATACCGATTTGGAAATTGGCATCAACAGCCTGAATTCTGCCATTCAGGAGGTGCGCCGTATCAGCCATGATCTGCGCCCCGGGATACTGGATGATCTGGGTCTTGGCCCCGCCCTGCAAGCGTTGCTTAAAGAATTCAGCGATCGCACCGGCATAAAAACCGGTCTGGAAACCGTGGTGTTTCGCAACCGGCTGGATGATGATGCCAAAACCGCATTTTATCGCATTGCCCAAGAAGCTTTGACCAATATTGAACGCCACGCTGGCGCAAGCGAGGTTACCATCAAGCTTTATGGCCATAAAAAAGGCGGCACCTTGGAGATAATCGACAATGGCTCAGGGCTAAATGAAATCAACGGGTCACAATCACGGGCTGGTCTGGGCCTGCGCAATATGCAAGAACGCATAGAACAGTTGGGCGGCAAATTGCGCTTTCGCAGCTCTGCCTCCGGCACCCACATCAAAGCCAGCGTCCCGCTAAGCCGTATCTTGTCACCCAAAGGAAAAAACCAATGAGCAAGCCGACGCGCGTTGTGATTGTTGATGATCACCCGATGGTCACCCAAGGCATCGAGGCCATTTTGGAAACCTACGCCGATATTTCCGTTGTCGGCACCCTGAATAATGGTCAGGAAATTATTGACCGGATTGATCTGCTAAAGCCTGATGTGATTTTGCTTGATCTGAACATGCCGGGGCTAAGCGGGTTATCGGTGACCGAAATCCTGCTTGAAAAACACCCGCAAACCCGTGTGCTGATCCTGTCGATGCATGACAGCATTGAATATATCCAAACGGCCCTGAACCACGGCGCAAAGGGCTATATTTTAAAGGATGTCCCGACCGAAGAAATCAAAGTAGCGATTGATGCGGTGATGGCGGGCAAGCAATATTTATGCACCGGTGCCAGCACGGCCCTGACCCCCAAAAGCCGTGACGGGCTTGAGGTTTTAACCAACCGCGAGCAAACGATCCTGCTGCAACTTGCGCAAGGAAATTCGAATAAACAGGTCGCGGCCGCGTTGGATATTTCGGTGCGCACCGTTGAAACACACCGCAAAAACATCAAACAAAAACTGGGTATTTCCACCACGGCCGGCCTGATACGTTACGCGATGGAGCACGGCGTTTTACAAGGCACCGGCGGTCTGCTTTAGGCTAATGACCAAGCACGGTGTGATGGTTTTTTACATGGCGCATAATCAGTTTTTTTCTGCAAATTACTGTCAGGGATCATGCAGGCCGAGCGGGTAGCATAAAACGGTGTTTCAAGATCAGGGAAAAGCGCGAATAATTCCTCGCGGGCTTTATCGGTCATTGATTTTAGCGCGCAATCGCCGTGAAACAGGCTTTCGCTGGGGGCGGATTCTGCATAAATTATTTCGCGGGCATCAAATACCAGATGGAAATATTCAACCTGCTCAATTGTTTCATCCATAAATATGCCGGGCAAAACGCATAGCTTAACGGCCGCAACCAGCACTTCGGATTGACCAAACATGCGACCGGCAATTTTGGAAGACACCAGCATCCGGTGCTGGCGCGAGACCAATAAATCGCGTTTTGGCAAACCGCCCCCAAGGCTCCGGCCATAACAAGGCTCCGGCCATAATACGCACCGGGCGCAAATTTGGGTTTTGTTTATATTCTTTGCCCTGAACTACCCGATTTAAAGCCAGACGCAATTTTTTTGTGCCGCCATCATAGCTGACAACCTGCATTCCGGCGCGCAGATCTTCAGCCGCCACAAATTCCGACCCCGGCCCGGGAATGAAATACCACAGCCCGCCGGTTTGAAAGAAATAGAATTCTTCGGTATGGGGCGCCCCCGAAGGATCGGTGAAAGGTACTTATCGCTAGGGCAGCGCGGCTGTGGCATTGAACGCACCGCCGTTGATACTGATGGTTTCATCCGCATCCGCGCCGCCCTGAAAAGCGGCATCATTGTCATTTATCACAGCGGTATACGAGGTATTATAAATCGCGTTATATTGCGTCCCGCTCCACTGGAATGCTGTAAATGTATATGAAGGCATTTAACGCGCCCCTGCTTTTGCCCGGCTTGCTCATCTGCCGTCTGATTGGACAATGCCTTTAGCAATTCACGCATGCCCTGACGATCAAGCTGGTAGGAAATCGCATCTTTTCCCAACGTCTTTTGGGCAAGCCCCAATTTTGCCGCATCTGGCTGCGGATTTTTATGTTGCGCCAGAATTTTGGCGAATTCTTGGTTTTTCGTTATAGATTTTTCGTTATAGCTGTCATGTCTACACTTTTCAAAAACAACAAAATTCGTGCGCACGTTTTTTGTTGTTTTAAATACCCTGGACAGGTTAAAGAACTACTCACCTCACCCAATTTATAAAAATTGACGATTTTAGCGATCAAAGCGCTTGAAAAATACGAGTTTCACCGACCAAGTGACAAATATGCACACTCGGCAACCGACAAAACCGGCTCAAAGCGCGAATCAGGGCCTTTTTCCGCAATAATATTTCAAAAACAACGCCATTTGCGACATTTTGCCAAAATTCCTATTGACGGGCATTTGCGCCACTTCTAATGTCCAACAGATATTCAAGGAAATTTAAGCATGAACGTCCTACTTGTCATTGTGAAAAATATGCGCATGGGTCTGTAACGGACAACCAGATCAACACCCATGCGCCTCCGAAATTCGGGGGCTTTTTTATGACGGAAACACAGTTTATGACGAAGACAAAAGTAGCGGAGAGATAAAAATGGCACCTCAAATGAGCGGCGCAAAAATGGTACTGCAGGCCTTGAAAGATCAAGGCGTCGATGTGATTTTCGGCTATCCCGGCGGTGCCGTGCTGCCGATTTACGACGAAATCTTTCAGCAAAACGAAATTCGCCACATTCTGGTGCGCCACGAGCAAGCCGCACTTCATGCCGCCGAAGGTTATGCGCGCTCGACCGGCAAACCCGGCGTGGTTTTGGTAACCTCGGGTCCCGGTGCCACCAACGCGGTCACCGGTTTGACGGATGCGTTAATGGACAGCATCCCGCTGGTGGTTTTATCCGGTCAGGTGCCGACATTCATGATCGGAAATGACGCGTTTCAAGAGGCCGACACCGTTGGCATCACGCGGCCCTGCACCAAACATAACTGGCTGGTCAGAGACACCAACGATCTGGCCCGCATTATTCACGAGGGCTTTCATCTGGCCACCACAGGGCGCCCCGGCCCCGTGTTGATCGACATTCCAAAAGACGTGCAATTTGCCGATGGCGATTACACCCCGCCCAAAAAGGTCGATAATTCGCGCTACCAGCCGCAAATAAAAGGCGATATCGAGGCCATCACCGCCTTGGTCGAACTGATCGAAAAAGCCGAGCGCCCGATATTTTATACCGGCGGTGGTGTGGTTAATTCCGGCCCCGCCGCCAGTCAGCTTCTGGTTGAGTTGGCCCATGCAACAAATATTCCGGTGACCTCGACCCTGATGGGGCTGGGCTGTTATCCGGCCTCTGGCAAAAACTGGCTGGGGATGCTGGGGATGCACGGGCTGTATCAGGCAAATATGGCGATGCATGGTTGCGATTTGATGATCAATATCGGCGCGCGCTTTGATGACCGCATCACTGGCCGGGTCGAGGATTTCAGCCCAAATTCCATCAAAGCCCATATTGATATTGACCCCTCGTCAGTGAATAAAATCATTCAGGTTGATCTGCCGATCATCGGTGATGTTGGCCATATTCTGGAAGATTTGCTGAAAGTCTGGAAATCACGCGGGCGTAAAACCAACAAGGCAGCGGTTAAAAATTGGTGGGGCCAGATCGAAGAATGGAAGGCTGTGGATTGTCTTGCCTACAAACAAGAAGGCAGCATTATCAAGCCGCAATACGCGCTGGAACGTCTGCAAGCCCTGACGGCAAAACACGACCGCTACATCACCACCGAGGTCGG
>CAYYXZ010000023.1:9465-11610 GCA_964475715.1 uncultured Marinosulfonomonas sp.
ATGGTTCGTCAATGGCAGGAATTGTTGCATGGCCAGCGTTATTCGCAAACCTGGCAAGAGGCGCTGCCCGATTTTGTCAAACTGGCCGAGGCCTTTGGTGCCAAGGGCATTCGTTGCACGGATCCGGCCGATCTGGACGCGGCAATCATGGAAATGATCAACCACGACGGGCCGGTCATATTTGACTGTCTGGTGGAAAAACACGAAAACTGTTTTCCGATGATCCCGTCTGGCGCACCGCATAATGAAATGCTGATGGGTGATGCCGATACCAAAGGCGTGATCGGCAAATCCGGCGCGGTTTTGGTTTAAAGGCGCAGGTAGGGCGCAGGATGAATACAGAATCCGATGAAACCAAGGCACAAAGCTTGCTGGCTGCCGGTCATTTTGATCAGGCCGCCGTAGCTTACCGCCAGATCACCGATCGCCAGCCAAATAACCGGCACGCGCATCTGTCGCTGGCGGCATTGCTAACGCGTCAGGGCCAAGGCAATGTCGGCCACAGCTTGTTGCAAACATTTTTCCGGCGCCATCCGCTGGAAAACGAGGGTAAGGAAAACCTGTCAGATCAACCTCTGGTTTTGAAAATTCGCGGTTTTGACGGCACTATTGCGACCATTGGAAAACGAGCAGATGGCAAATACAAAGCCAAACTGCGCGGCGGCCATTTCACCACCCGGTATCTGCTGGATAAATCCGTCAACCAGCGCAGCTTTACAATCTCCGGTAATGTTGAATTATCGGAAAACGATCTGCCAGCGCATGATTTATTGCTGAATACAATTTCCGAACCGGACCTTGAATCAACTTCGTTAGACAGTCTTGAGCGCTATTTGCAAGACCGGCCGAAAGCAGAAATAATCAACCACCCTGCCCGCGTGCGTGCCACCAGCCGCGATAATAACTGGCGGGTTCTACGCGGTTTTTCGGGGCTGCAATTTCCACAAACCGAGCGGCTGGATTTTAACGGCGAAACACCGAATGAAACTGGGCGCATGATCGCCGAACGCGGCATAACAATGCCCTTTATCCTGCGACAAACCGGCACCCAGACCGGGCGCAGTGTTCGGTTGATCAAGCACAAAAAAGCGCTGTCGGATTATGTCAAAAACGGCCTGCACGGTCAATATTACGCCATCAAATACCGCCATCTGCTTTGGCAAAACGAATATTTCCGCAAATTGCGGCTGTTTTATATCGACAATGAATTTTATCCGGTAACCTGTCATCTGGATAAAATCTGGAACGTGCACGGCGGCAATCGGAAAGAAACCATGCTGACCCGGCCCAAGCTGATGGCCGAGGAGCAGCGGTTTTTGCAAGATTGGCAATCATATGTTGGCGCGCAAAATGCCGATCATCTGTATCGTCTGGCCGATTTGATCGGGCTTGAGTTTTTCGGCATTGATTTCACCCTGACCGGGGATGCCGGTATCTTTATTTACGAGCTGAACGCCTCGATGCGTCACAGCTTTGACCATGCCCGAAATTTCCCTTACAAACGGCCCTATGATCACAAAATAACCAAGGCCTTTGGCAAAATGATAATGCACCGCCTTTCGCAAATAAACCAGCAATGAAACCCGCAATAACTGCGGCCCAGACAAAAGAGGAGCCTGACATGGCAGCCCTGAAAATCAAAAAAGGCGCATCAAGCCATTCGGCCTATGATTTGCGCGACCCGAATTCGCAAGTGATCGAAAGCCACACTTTGGCCATCACCGTTGATAACGAGGCCGGCTCATTGGCCCGGGTGATCGGACTGTTTTCGGGGCGCGGCTACAACATCGAAAGCCTGACCGTGGCCGAAATCAACGAGCAATCGCGCCAATCGCGCATCACCATCGTCACCAAAGGCACGCCCCAAGTGATCGAGCAAATCAAGGCACAGCTGGGCCGGATTATTCCGGTGCATAAGGTGAATGATCTGACGGTTGACGGCCCCCACATTGAACGCGAACTGGCCCTGTTCAAGGTTTCGGGCAGCGGCGATAAACGTGTCGAGGCCTTGCGGCTGGCCGATATTTTCCGCGCCAATGTAGTGGATTCCACGCTGGAAAGTTTTGTTTTCGAAATGACCGGAACCAGCGGAAAAATCGACGCGTTTGCCGAACTGATGCGCCCGTTGGGCCTGATTGAAACCGC
>CAYYXZ010000023.1:11710-13146 GCA_964475715.1 uncultured Marinosulfonomonas sp.
GGTTTTCGGGGCCTCTCTCATCTTCCAAAGCGGCTGCAATGCTCTGGAAAATCACGGACCGGTTTGGCGACCTTGCTGCAAATCACCAAAACCGGCCCGAGATATTTATGTGCCTAACTCGGCAACAAACCGGATTCCTGGGCCAGTTTCAATTCATCGGCATCAACGGCACCATCGGCATTGATATCAATCGCGCCAAAGGCTGTTTCGGTCAAATCCGGATAAGCCGCGAGCAATTCATTATAAGACAACAGCCCGTCGCCATCGGCATCAATATCGCTTTGGGCGCTCATGGCAGTTGCGGTAACGGTCAGGGCCAGAACGGCCGCGGTTTGGATTAAAATCTTTTTCATCTCGTATCTCCTTTGGCTTTCGCCGGTTGCGTCAAAAGGCACAGTTTTGCGCCTTCAACTAACAAGAGGCCCGGCTGATGCATTTATTCCGCCATTTCTGTGCAAATCTGTGCAAAACCTTAAAACAGTCAAAACCCGCACATCCCCGCCGAGCAGGTTTGCTGTTTTTTGCGGGAAACTGCCTAAAAAGCTCTGTTTCGGCCAACCGGCAATAATCCCCCGTATTGCCGCCAGCCAGCGCGCACCCCAAAGATAAGACCGGCAAAAGGAGGCAAATATGAAAACTGACACCCATGATCTGATCCGTTTGATGCCCGCGTTAAAGCGTCTTGCCCGCATTCTGGCCCCGCGCCCTGATCTGGCCGATGATCTGGCACAAGACGCCCTGCTGCGGGTTCTGGCCCGGCTAAACACGGGTGCGCAAATTGATGATCTGCGCCCCTATTTGATGACCACATTGCGCAACGGTTGCACAAAATCTGCTGCGCAAGATCAAGAGCTGACAGAGCAAAACAGCCCCAGCCATGATGGTGAAATCTGGCCGCGTTTTGCCTGTGCGGATGTGGCCGGTGCAATATCGCGCCTGCCTGATGAGCAAGCCGCCTTATTGCGTTTGCTGGTCTTGCACGGCGCAAGCTACGCAGAGCTGGCCGCGGCGTTTGATTTGCCAATCGGAACCGTGATGTCGCGCATCTCGCGGGCGCGGGCGCAGTTGCGCGGCGATCTGGGCTTGCCAAAATCCAGCGCGGTAGAGGTGTTGCTGCTGGATGTTTAGGCGCGGCACTCAGAAAAACGGGGCACCCGAAGGCACCCCAGTTTCGCTGATCAGGCTCGTCATTATACCGCCCGGTTTGTTTTATGCCTGCGGCCTGATCCGCGTCGAGGGCGAGCGCACCCGCCCCGGAACTTTACGAATTTCCCTAAACATTCAGGGATGTTTCGCCTTTTAACTACACCCGCTGGTCCCCCCGCAAGTGTTGCATTTCATGCAGGTGCCGTTACGCACCAATGTGTAATTTCCGCAATCGCCACAAGGATCGCCCTCGTAACCCTGCATTTTCGCCTTGGAGCGCGGGTCAATAT
>CAYYXZ010000024.1:0-13017 GCA_964475715.1 uncultured Marinosulfonomonas sp.
ACTGGGGCTCGATTGAGGATTGCTGCATGGCCGCCGATGGCCAGGTCCCCCGCGTGTTATTGCTGGATCGGGTGACCGACCCGCATAACGTGGGCGGATTTTGCGCTCAGCCGAGGTGTTCGGAACGCGCGCCGTGATCGCCCCGCACCGCCATTCCGCGCCTGAAACTGGCGCTTTGGCCAAAACGGCGTCCGGCGCGCTGGAGCGCCAGCCTTATTTGCGGGTTAAAAATCTGGCCGATGCAATGCAGACCTTGAAATCCATGGGGTATCTGATGCTGGGTCTGGATGGCACGGGCGAACAATCGGTGGCCGAGGCCGTTTTAGGCCGCACCGATCGCCCGATTGCGCTGGTTTTGGGGGCCGAGGGGCCGGGTTTGCGCCAAAAAACCCGCGAAACCTGTGATGCTTTGGTGAAAATTGATGCGGCCGGTGAATTTGGCTCGCTTAATGTGTCCAATGCGGCCGCTGTGGCGCTTTATGCCAGCCGAAATTCGTAAACCCCGCCGGATCACAAAAACTTTACCGGACCTAGTAATCCATATCGCGATGCCCATCTAAGAATCAGAGGCGCACGTTTGGAGCGCGTGCATCTTTCTCTGTCCCTCGTTCCACACCTTGCACCCGTCCCCCCCCAAATGGACGGGTGCTTTTTATTTGGGCACGCGCCAAAGCAGACCAGCGCTAGCCGCGATACCCCGTTGCCACCACAAATTTTTCCGAGCTGCTCGCGCGGCTGGCCGGTGGCTTCACATTGGCGACTTTGGTGAATTTCTGCTTTAGCAGTTTTTGCAAATCACCCTCGGCCCCGCCGGCCAGAACCTTGGCAATGAATGTGCCGCCTTCTTCCAGCACATCAAAGGCAAAATAGGCCGCCGCTTCGCACAAGGCCATGATGCGCAAATGGTCGGTCTGTTTGTGGCCCGAAGCCGAGGACGCCATATCAGACATCACCACATCGGCCTTGCCATTCAGCCATTTTTTAACCTTCAGATCCGCGTCATCTTCCATGAAATCCAGAACATGCAATTCGGCCCCGGCCACCGGCTCGATTTCTTGCAAATCAATGCCCAGCAACCGGCCCACCGCCTTGCCGGAGCGCTCCCCCAACGCATTGATGCGCGGCACCGCCACCTGCAACCAGCCACCCGGGGCGCAGCCCAAATCGACCACCCGCGCGCCGGGCACCAAAAAGCGGTATTTGTCATCCAGCTCAAGAATTTTAAAGGCCGCCCGGCCGCGATAACCCTCGGATTTGGCGCGCACAACGTAAGGGTCGTTCAACTGACGCTCGAGCCACAAAGTCGAGCTAAGTTTACGCCCGCGCGCCGTTTTCACCTTCACGCGCAAACCACGCTGGCCGCGCCCGCTGGTGTTTTTAATAACCGGTTTTTTCGTCATCAGATTTCATCCTCAAGCACCCCATCGGCGCTCATTTGTGCGTATAATAATCCTTCGCGCAGACCACGGTCAGCCACCGACAAACGGTCGGTCGGCCAAATCCGCAACAACGCCTGCAAAATCGCCGCCCCCGACATAATCAGCGCCTGACGGTCGCGCCCGATGCGCGGATCCGCCCGGCGACCCGCAGGCCCCAAGGCCAGATAATCGCGCACCACCGTGTCAATCTGGCGTGATGTCATGTGCAGGCCATCAACCTTGTTGCGGTCATAACGCTTCAATCCCAAATGCGAGGCCGCAACCGTTGTGACCGTGCCCGAAGTGCCGACAATCTGAAAACCCGCTTTGGTTTGCGGGCTGTTAAATGGCGAAAACCGTTCCAGATGGTCCTCGAAATGGCACGACATCAGCGCAAACCGGGCCGCATCATCGGCCACATCATCAAACAAATCGCGCAGCGTCGCCACGCCCAAAGGCACCGATATCCAGTCGACCACCTTGGCGTGGGGCGCACCCGATCCGTCAGATTTAAACCCCGCATGAAGCCGCATGATCGAGCGCGCGCGATCGGCCGGCGCGATTTTGGAAATGTCAATCCAGACCAGCTCGGTCGAGCCACCACCGATATCGACCACCAGCAATTGCTCGGTGTGTTTTGAAACCAGCGGGGCGCAGGAAATCACCGCCAGACGGGCTTCTTCCTCGGGCTGGATTATTTCTAGCACCAGACCGGTTTCGCGTTTGACCAAACGGTTGAACTGGGCCGCATTGGCCGCGCGCCGGCAGGCCTCGGTTGCCACCAGACGCATTTTTTTAACGTTATGCTTTTGCAGTTTTTTGCGGCAAATTCGCAAGGCCTGAATCGTGCGATTGATCGACGCTGGATTCAGCCTACCGCTCGCCTCAAGCCCCGCTCCAAGCTGGACGGATTTCGAAAAACTATCGACCACCGTAAACTGGCTACCCTGCGGGCGCGCAATCAGCATACGGCAACTATTTGTGCCCAAATCCAGCGCCGCATAAAGCGGGGCTGGCTCGGGCTTATCCGGCGCAGGCGGCTCAACCGCAATCGGGAACGCGCCTGCACCTGTCAGACGCTTGGGCGCCATGTTTGCGCCCTCCATTTCAAGTTGCGTTTAAACTAACCGCGCGAGGGCCGTTGTGCAAGCTATAGCGCACGGAAGTAAATTTTGATCCCAAAATTTACGCAGCATGCGCGTAAAATCAAAGACTTATAGCCTGACAATAGAATCAAAATTAAATCGTCAGGCTATAGAAAAGCGCGCAAAAACAACCGCTCATAATCTAGATGAATATTATTACAACGCGCGCCACTGGCATGCCAAGCTATCCTTCGCTAAACAGCCTTGAAGCCAAGCGCCAAAACCGGCGCGACCGGCGCAATACTGGAACGAAAAGGAACCCGTGAAATGCCTGATGTGACCATTGTTTATTGGCGTGATATTCCGGCTCAGGTTATTGTGGGCAAGGGTCGGCGCGCCGACAAGGTGCAATTGCCCGAACGTTTTGAGCAAGCCATTGATCGTGCCGCAATGAAAACCGGTGCGGCGGCAACGGATGCGTATCTGGCCGAATGGCGCCGTGGTGATCGGGTTCAGATCGATGGTGACGGGGCCGAAATTGCGGCCGCCGAAGCCAAACGGCTGGACGCGCAATATGACCGTGCCCGCATCAAACAGCTGATTGAAAACGACGGCTGGGATTAAAAAATTCTGTAAAATCGCGCCCGTTCTGACGGCAAGATTGAACAGGTGCATTTTTGTCCGCTGGGTGGTATCAAGGCAAATGCAAACTGGGCAGCCGCGCTTGGCGCCAATTAATCAGATAACCCGGCAAATCAGAAGCCCCGATAAATCAGAAGCAAGGACCAAACATGACCCGCACCGTAGTTGAAAGCAAAACGAAAACCGCCATTATTGGTTTTGACGCGCCATTTTGCGTGATTGGCGAGCGCATTAATCCGACTGGGCGCAAAAAACTGGCCGCCGAACTTGAAGCCGGCGATTTTTCCACCGTCGAGAAAGACGCGCTGGAGCAAGTGGCTTGTGGTGCCAATATTCTGGATATCAACGCCGGCGTGGTTTACAATTCCAACCCCAACCCAAACGAAACCGAGCCGCCCTTGATGAAGCAGGTTTTGCTTATGGTTCAAGCTCTTGTGGACATTCCTTTATGTATCGACAGCTCGGTTACCGGCGCTTTGGCCGCGGGCCTTGAGGTCTGCGAGGGCCGCCCGCTGGTCAATTCGGTTACCGGCGAGGAAGACAAGCTGGAAGAAATTCTGCCGCTGATCAAAAAATACAACGTGCCCGTGGTGGCAATTTCCAACGATGACACCGGCATTTCCGAAGACCCCGATGTGCGCTTTGAGGTTGCCAAGAAAATCGTGCATCGCGCCGCCGATTTCGGCATTCCGGCGCATGATATTGTGGTTGATCCGCTGATGATGCCGGTGGGCGCAATGGCAACGGCGGGTGTTCAGGTGTTTGCGCTGGTGCGGCGTTTGCGCGATGAATTGGGGGTAAACACCACCTGTGGGGCCTCCAACGTCAGCTTTGGTTTGCCCCATCGCCACGGGATCAATGCCGCGTTTTTGCCAATGGCGATGGCGGCGGGCATGACCAGCGCCATCATGAACCCGATACGGCCCGTCGAAATGCAGGCCATTCGCGCTGCAAATATGCTAATGAACCATGACCCGCACGGGGCCGAGTGGATCAGATTTGGCCGGATTATGGATGCGGTCAAAGCAGGCACGCCCTTCCCCGAGGCCTCAAAAGCAGAGGCCCAAAGCGGTAGTGGACGCAGCGGGCGGCGACGTCGTCGGGGTTAAGGGGCATAAAAAACAACCACGTACAGGCACGCACAGATTATGGCAAAAACGGACCCACTGGTTATTTTCACCCCCTCGGGCAAGCGCGGTAATTTTGCGCGCGGAACGCTGGTGCTTGACGCGGCCCGCCAGTTGGGTGTCGATCTGGATAGCGTTTGCGGCGGGCGTGGTAAATGTTCGCGCTGTCAGGTCACGCCGTCTTACGGTGAATTCCCCAAACACGGCGTGACGGTTAGCGCGGATGCGCTAAGTGAATGGAACAGCGTCGAGGCGCGTTACAAATCTATTCGCGGCCTGATCGAGGGGCGTCGGCTGGGTTGTCAGGCCAATATTTCGGGCGATGTGGTGATTGATGTGCCGCCCGAAAGTCAGGTGCATAAACAGGTGGTTCGCAAACGGGCCGAGGCACGCGACATCACCCTGAACCCCACCGTCCGGCTGTTTTACGTCGAGGTCGAGCAGCCCGATATGCACGAGCCTTCCGGTGATCTGGAGCGGCTGATTGCGGCGCTGAAATCGCAAAAATCACCGTGGGTTCTGGAGGAAATCAGCGCCGATTTATCCGTTATAACATCCTTGCAAAAAACCCTGCGCAAAGGCGAATGGAAAGTCACCGTCGCCCTGCACCAGCCCGCCGATAACGCGCCGGCCCAAATCATGCAGGTTTGGCCCGGGTTTTATGAAAAGCCGCTTTATGGTCTGGCGATTGACCTTGGCTCGACCACGATCGCGGCGCATCTTTGTGATTTGAATTCTGGCGATGTGGTGGCCGCGTCGGGCATTATGAACCCGCAAATCCGCTTTGGCGAAGATCTGATGAGCCGGGTTTCTTATGGCATGATGAACGATGGTGGTGCGGGTGAAATGACGGCGGCGGTGCGTGACGGGCTGAATAATCTGTTTGGCCAAATTTGCACCGAGGCCGAAATTGACAAAAGCCAAATTCTGGACAGCGTGATTGTTTGCAATCCGGTCATGCATCATTTGCTGCTGGGCATTGATCCTTACGAGCTGGGTCAGGCCCCGTTTGCGCTGGCCACATCGGATGCGATCCGCCTGAAATCATCCGAACTTGATCTGAAATTGCACGCCCAAACCCGGTGCTACATGCTGCCTTGCATCGCGGGCCACGTGGGGGCCGATGCCGCGGCTGTGGCTTTGTCGGAAGCACCGGAAAAATCGGATGATCTGGTGTTGGTTGTTGATGTCGGCACCAACGCCGAATTGCTGCTGGGCAACCGCGATCAGGTCATGGCCTGCTCATCCCCCACCGGCCCCGCCTTTGAAGGGGCGCAAATCAGCTCGGGCCAGCGCGCAGCACCCGGCGCGATTGAACACGTCACCATTGATCCGGTTAGCAAAGAGCCGCGCTTTCAGGTGATCGGCTCCGATCTCTGGTCTGATGACGACCGCTTTGAGGCCGCGATTGCCAGCACCGGCGTTACCGGCATTTGTGGGTCCGGCATAATCGAGCTGGTGGCCGAAATGCGCATGGCCGGTATCGTTGATGGCCCCGGGCTGATTGGATCGGCCCAGCAGGTTGGCACCCCGCGCTGTTTTGTTGACGGGCGCACAAATTCCTACATGGTTTGGGATGGATCAGCCAATGATGTTGGGGGCGGTGGCCCCGTGATTACCGTGACCAACCGTGACATTCGTGAAATCCAGATGGCCAAGGCCGCGCTTTATTCCGGTGCGCGGCTGCTGATGGATAGATTCGGGGTGGATACGGTGGATCGCATCGTGTTGGCCGGCGCGTTCGGTGCGCATATTTCGCCAAAACACGCGATGGTTTTGGGCATGATCCCCGATTGCGTGCTGGACAAGGTGACTTCGGCGGGCAACGCGGCTGGAACCGGCGCGCGGATTGCTTTGCTAAACCGCTCCTCGCGGGCCGAAATCGAGGCAACCGTGCGCGAAATCCACAAAATCGAAACCGCGATCGAGCCACGTTTTCAAGAACATTTCGTCAATGCCTCGGCCATTCCAAATGCGGTTGATCGGTTTCCGATTCTTGGCACCCACGTCAGTTTGCCGGATATTAATTTCAACACCGGCGGCGGAGATAGTGGCCGGCGACGGCGCCGCCGTCGGGGTTAATGACCGAAAATATTACGTGTAAAATCAAAATCTTACACCCCGAAGCTCAAATAAAAACGGCGGCAATAATGCGCGGTTTCATTGGTTTTTAATGAAATCCAGCAGCATTTTGGTAGACCCGTTGGCTCTGGCATAATCGGCATCGCCTTTCAGGACCGGCACCAAGGCGCTTGCCATTTCCTTGCCCAGCTCCACCCCCCATTGATCAAAAGAGTTCAGCCCCAAAACCACCCCTTCAACAAATACCCGATGCTCGTAAAGCGCGATAATCTGGCCCAGCACAAACGGGGTCAGTTTTGGATAAATCAATGTGGTTGACGGGCGGTTTCCGCCAAAAGCACGGTGGCGGGACTGGCATTCCAGATCATCCCCGCCCAGCCCTTTTGCCAGCATCATTTCACGCGCAACCCCAAGCGTGCGACCCCGCATCAATGATTGCGATTGCGCCAGACAATTGGCCAGCAACAACCGGTGTTGATCGGTCAAATCCGGCTCGTGCCCCTTAACGGCAACCATAAATTCGCAAGGCACAACCGCACCGCCCTGATGGATCAGCTGATAAAAAGCGTGCTGTCCGTTTGTGCCGGGTTCGCCCCAAACCACAGGCCCGCAGCCATGCACCAGAGGGCTGCCATCCATCGCAACCGATTTGCCGTTGCTCTCCATTTCCAGTTGCTGAAAATAGGCCGGCAGACGCGCCAGACGTTGATCATAAGGCAGCACCGCGCGGGTGGCATAGCCGCAAATCTGGTGATGCCAAATCCCGGTCAAGGCCAGCAGGATTGGCATATTTTCAGATGGATCAGCCGTGCAAAAATGCCGGTCCATTGCTTGGCCGCCGCGCAAAAAATCGCGAAAATTATCCGGCGAAATCGCCAGCATCAACGACATGCCAATCGGGCCCCAAAGTGAATATCGCCCGCCAACCCAGTCTTCAAAGCCAAAAACCCGTTCCGGTGAAATTCCGAACTCCCGTGTTTTTTCCAGATTCGACGAAAGCGCCACAAACTGCGCCCCCGGATCCGCCACTTTTGCCGACATCCAGTCAAAAGCAGCTTTTGCATTGCTCATGGTTTCGATGGTGGTGAAAGTTTTCGAGGCCACAATAATCAATGTCGTTTCAGGGTTAAGACCTTGCAAACTATCACTAATGTCCGAGCCATCCTGATTGGAAACAAAATGCGCGGCCGGTCCGTCATGGTAAGGTGCAAGCGCCAAAACCGCCATCGCAGGCCCCAGATCGGAACCGCCAGTGCCGATATTGACCACATCGGTAATTTTGCCGCCCTGCCCCGCAAAACGCCCGCTGCGCAGATCATTTGCAAAACTTTCCATGCGCGCCAGCGTGGCCAGAACATCCGGCATCACATCAACCCCGTCCAGAAAAACAGGCCCGCCATCCAAATTTCGCAAGGCCGTGTGCAACACCGCGCGCCCCTCGGTGCGGTTGATTTTTTCACCGGCAAACATCGCATCGCGCCGCGCCAAAACCCCGGTTTCAGCAATCAAATCCTGCAACAAAACCATAGCGTCAGCATCAAGGTTGGTTTTTGAATAATCAAACAAAACACCATCGGCCCGCGCTGAAAATTCTGCGGCTCTTTGTGCATCAAAAAGCGGCGGAATCGATCTGTCCTCAACATTTTTTTGCAACTTTTTCAGTTTTTTCCAAATACTCATTTTTTCCAAATACTCATTACGGTGTCCAATGTACTGTTGCCGCGCCTAAAAAGGCAAAAACAGGGGCCTTCATCGGGTCTTTTAATTTTTGCGCAACTTTTAACGCTTTATTTTTGATTTTTCCGCTAAACACAATATGCGTTCGTGTCGCCCCCAACAACACAGGCGCCGTCAAAGTCACCCGTGGCTCGCCGGCCCCCTCTGCGCGCATCGCCAACAATAACGGCGCGTGATCATCCAAGGCCTCGGCCAAACGATCAGCCCCGGGAAATAGCGAAGCCGTGTGCATATCCGCCCCCATTCCCAGCAGCAAAATATCAATCGGCAACAGCGGACCAATCGCCTTTGAAAGCTTGTGCAAAACATCCTCTGGCTGATCGGCCGGCGCGTAAAGCGGCACCAAACTGGCGGCGGCGGCCTTATTGACCAACAAGCGTTCGCGCAGCAGGCGGGTGTTTGAACGCGGTGAATCCTCGGTCACCCAGCGCTCGTCGCTTAACAGGATATTCACCCGCGACCAATCCAGCGAAACCCCCGATAAAATATCAAAAACCGGCCCCGGAGTAGTGCCGCCGGGCACAACAAACGTGACCCGATCCTTGCGCCCAAGAGCTGCGCGCAACTCGCCCGCCAACACGCTGGCCAAATCCAGCGCCATCATTTCGCCGTCAGGGTATTTTATCTTTTTCATCTAGATTATCTCCCGCCAGCGGCGACCGTCTTTGTGCATCAGCATCAGCGCATCTTCCGGCCCCGAACTGCCCGCATCATAGGGCTTTGGCACATCCCCGCGCAACTGCCAACGCGCGATTAACGGGTCCGTCCACGCCCAGGCCGCCTCGACCTCGTCGCCGCGCATAAACAGGGTTTGATCGCCCCGGATCACATCCATCACCAAGCGCTCGTAGGCATCGGTAATAGCACCCGTCGCGCCAAGCGTTTCGGCAAAGCTCATATCCAGCGGCACATCCATCAGCCGCATGCCACCATGGCCGGGTTCTTTGATTGTGACGCGCAAATCCATGCCCTCATTGGGTTGTAAATGGATCAACAGCCGGTTGCAACGATGCGCGGCCTGATCGGGGAAAATCATGTGCGGCGGGTCTTTGAACACCACGGCAATTTCGCTTTGACGCGCCCGCAGACGTTTGCCGGTGCGCAAATAAAACGGCGTACCATTCCAGCGCCAATTGGAAATCTTCACCTTCATCGCCAGAAAGCTTTCGGTTTTGCTGTCGGGATTTTCGCTGTCTTCAATATAAGACGGGCTGTCGTCATCGGCGCGGTATTGGCCCCGCACGATGTCGCTTGCCGGCACAGGTTCCAGCGCGCGGATCACCTTCAGCTTTTCATCGCGCACCGCGTCAGGGTCAAAATGCGCCGGCGGCTCCATCGCGATTAAACATAACAATTGCATCAAATGGTTCTGCACCATATCGCGCATCGCACCCGATTTATCATAATAGGCACCGCGCCCGCCAACCCCGACCGTTTCGGCCACTGTGATCTGGATGTGATCAACATATTGTGCATTCCACAATGGCTCAAACAAGATATTGGCAAAACGCACCGCCATCAGGTTTTGCACGGTTTCCTTGCCCAGATAATGATCAATGCGGTAAATCTGGCTTTCGTCAAAAAATTCAGCCAGCACCGCATTCAGATTCCGGGCTGACGCCAAATCATGCCCGAACGGTTTTTCCACCACAATACGTGCGTTCTCTCCGGCGATTTTATGTTTGTGCAACCGCTTGGCCAATTCACCAAACAGGCGCGGCAGAGTCGAGAAATAAAACACCTGCACCACGTCTTTGCGGATGCTAGCTGCCAGATTATCCCAGCCGTCAGCTTCCATTGCATCAATCCTGAAATAGCTAAGGATCGAAATGAAATCATTGATTTTTGCGTTATCCAAAGGTCTTTCATGCACAAATTCTGTGATCGATTTTCGGGCGATTTCACGATATCCATCCGAGTCCAGATCGCTGCGCGCAGCCCCGATAATACGCGAACCCGCAGGGATTTGCCCGGCCAAAAAACGCCGATACAGCCCCGGCAATATTTTGCGCCGCGCCAGATCACCCGTGCCGCCAAAAATCACCAGATCAAAAACATCAACCGGAATAACACGCATCGCCATCTTTTTCGCCTTTCTTTACGCCAATAACTATCAGGTCAGGCATCCAGTTCTGCATCCCAATAAAGAAAATCGATCCAGCTGTCATGCATGAAATTGGGCGGGAATTTACGGCCCATATTATGCAGCTGGGCCGCATCCGGTTTGCGCGGCAGCTTCTGTAAATGCATACCGGATTTATGCAGGCTTTTGGCCGCTTTGCGCAAATTGCAGCTTGAACAGGCCGCCACCACATTTTCCCAAACCGTAACGCCGCCTTTTGCGCGCGGGATCACATGATCAAAGGTTAAATCCGCGCCTGATCCGCAATACTGGCAACAAAACCCGTCGCGCAAAAATAAATTGAACCGGGTGAATGCCACGCGGCTTTGCGGCTTTACATAATCGCGCAAAACCACCACGGACGGGATGCAGATTTCAACTGTCGGGCTATGCACAACCTGCTCATAACGCGCCAAAATATCGACCCGGTCCAGATAGGCCGCCTTGATCGCCTCTTGCCAGCTCCAAAGCGACAACGGATAATAAGAAAGCGGGCGGTAATCGGCATTTAACACCAGCGCAGGATGCCAGCGCAAACCGGCGGCTTGCCTGACAAAATCGGCTCTGAAATCAGGTTGCATCAATGATCGCCCCCATTCAAGTCAGCCCGACTATATATCCTGTGTCTTATCTGGCAAGCCCTACAATATCTGGGTTTACTTCTTTGCAAACATCTCGCGCATAAATGCGGCCGCAATGCTTAAACCATCGGGCGCAATGCCGTGTCCGGTGCCTTTCATCACATGGGCGTAAACCTGAAATCCGGCGGCCGTCAGCGCATCACCCGCCTCGCTCAAGGAAACAGCCGGAACCACCTCGTCCTGATCGCCATGCACCAGTAAAATTGCCGGCTTTGTCACCGTTTGATGTTTCAGCAATTCCGCCGACATCAAGCGGCCCGAAAACCCGACCACACCGGCAAAAGAGATCGTGCGCCGCGGTGCCACGTGCAGCGCCATCATCGTGCCTTGGGAAAATCCGAACAAAATAGTGTTTTCGGGGCCGATGCCCTCGTCTTGCATCACCTGATCCAGATAGGCGTTCAAATCGGCCACAGAATGGTCCATTCCGGCCGTTGATTCCTGCACGCTTGAGCCGTCAATCCACGGGATCGGAAACCACTGGAAGCCTTCGGGATTGCCGCTGCATTTTTCCGGCGCATCCGGGGCCACAAAAACCGTATCGGGCAAATGCGTGGCCAGCGGCTCGGCCAAACCCAGCAAATCCGGCCCGCTGGCACCGTAACCGTGCAAAAAAATCACCAATGATTTGGCGCTGCCCGAGGCCGCATCACGGCGCTCGCTGTTTAAAACCCGCATCATTGCGGCTCCTCTTCTATGCCTAATTTTTCACGCATAAACCCGGTCGCCACACTTAAACCGTCGCCCGCAATGCCGTGGCCTGCGTTTTCCATCACAAAGGCGTAAACCTCAAAGTCCAAAGTGCTCAGCGCAAATTCGGCCTTGTTCAGCGCCTCGGGCGGCACAACCTCGTCCTTATCGCCGTGCAACAACATCACGGGCGGGCGCGAAATCACCTGCTCGCGCAAATCATCGGGCAACATCAAACTGCCGGAAAAACCGACCACAGCCGCAAACACCTGCTCGCGGCGCGGGGCCAGTTGCAGGGCCATCATCGTGCCTTGGGAAAAACCGAAAATTATGGTTTTCTCGATAGTTACGCCTTCATCTTCAAGCGCTTTATCAATGTAGACATTCAAATCTTTAACCGCCAGTTTCATGCCCGCAACCGCATCCTCTTCGCTGGAGTTATCAATCCATGGCACCGAAAACCATTGCCGACCTTCTTGGTTACCGGCGCAAACCTCGGGCGCATCGGGCGAAACGAAAACCGTGTCGGGCATGTAGGGCGCCAGCGGTTTTGCCAGCCCCATCAGATCATCGCCATTCGCGCCGTAGCCGTGCAGAAATATAACCATCGAGGTCGCTTTGCCCGAGGTAGCGCCTTGGCGCATGCCGTTAAGTTTGCGTGTCATTTGATGCCTTCCCTTTGTTTTTCCAGACGGTAATAGGCCCATAACAGACGCGCTGCAACCGATCTCCATGGTGCCCAATCTGCGGCTATTTCCCGCATCTGGCGCTCATTGGGGCGCGTCTTTAGGCCAAATAAAATCTTTGCCGCCTCTTGCAGCGCCAAATCGTTATTTGCAAACACATCCGCATGACCCAGCGAAAACATTGCGTATATTTCGGCCGTCCAGCGGCCAATGCCGGTCACTTCGGTCAGCGTTGCAATCACCTGCGCGCTGTCGGCGCGGCGCAAAGCGGCATAATCAATCCGCGCCTCGGCCAAAGCACGGACATAACGGATTTTGGGGCGTGATAAACCACAGCCTCGCAGGTCATCATCGCTGGCCCAAAGCACCTTGCGCGGTCCCGTTAATTTTGCCGCCTTCAGCCGCGCCAAAATCGCCGCTGCCGCCGCAACCGAAATCTGCTGACAGACAATCGCATCAAAAAGCGCATTAAATCCGTCTTTGCGCAGCCGCAGCGGCAGCGGGCCGGTTTGTTGCAAAACATCGGCAAAACGCGGCTCGCGAGCGGCCAGAGCGGCGGCACCTTCGGCCACGCAAACATCCGACGTAATTATTCTCATAACAACCCCCTGACCCACGCAAACGCGGCCTCGGGCGTTTGCACTTTTTGGCAATCCAGCACCGGCGGCCGATTGATCAACAGCACCGGAATGCCCAATTGGCGCGCCGCAACCAATTTGCTGACGCTTAACATTCCGCCGGCGTTTTTCACCACCAGCCAGTCAATCGCGCGGGCCTTGAACAGCGC
>CAYYXZ010000025.1:0-10985 GCA_964475715.1 uncultured Marinosulfonomonas sp.
CCAGACTATGGTGCAGCGTGGATTCAGCCGCCTTAAGCCGCTCTGCGAAAGGGATTGCCAGCTTTGCAGCGCCGCTGCCTTGGCGTGTCCATTTCTGCTTATCCAGTCGAAAGAAAACATAGGTTTTAATAATTGCACCCATGATTTGCCCGAAATACAGCACCATCGGATGGGTGATCGGAAACCAGGTGCCGCGAAACAACGAAAGTATGATGCAAAAAATATAACGCGTCACCATAACCCAGGCGATATAGGCCGGAATTACCAGCGGCGAATACAGCATTGCGGTGATAAAAACCGAAATAGGACCCACCAAAGTTGTCCACATCGAAATGCGCTGATCCAGAATGGACCACCATGTAAAGCGGCCAATCAGGTTGGGGCTAAGCCTTAGGGCGCGCCCGTTGGTGCGCATCATATTACCAAACCAGCGCACCATCAAAACCTTGGAGCTGTCATAAAACCCCGGGCGCGGCTGTGTCTCCATCGAGAAGGCCCGCACATCGGGCAAATACCCAAGCTCGTAGCCGTTTTTCAGCAGCCAAAACCATGTTGATTTATCATCACCCGTCAGAAAATTTACCCGCCCCAGACGCCAGTGGTCCAGAAAATCATGGTCGATGCCTTCGATAAATTCTGCATTGGTGGCAAGATCGGCGCGAAATACAGACATCCGGCCGGTCAGGGTTAGCACCCGCCTACTTAGCCCCATCGAGCACATCATCATCTGGCGTTGATTAAACCGCAAAGTAAACCAGTCGCGAAACAGGTTTTTCTTTTCGATAATAACGCCCTCGTCGGTGGTCAGCGCACCCATATTCGGGTTGGTAAACATGGGCGCGGATTGTGCCACAATATCCAGCGGAACGCATGTGTCGCCATCAACAAAGATAACAATATCATTCGCGGTTGGTGATTGATTTGCAATGATTTCAAGCGTTTGGGCCAACGCATCACGTTTTCCATTGGCGGGGATGCGGTCAATAATCAATTTGACCCGCCCCATATTGGTGTCAATTCTGTGGTAAATATCCTGGATTAAACGCGCGTCGGCACCATCCACAACAGAGGCCACAACCGTTGCACCATCACGCGCCTGTGCGGCGGCCTTGAAAATGCTGTGATAGACAGGCACGGTTGTTTCCGGCTCGACCATATATGATGTCACCAGAAAAAACGCGTGGCATGGTTTGGCCTGCGCCTTGAACTGGGCATGGGCGCGCGCCTTTTGACGCGGATAAACCAGATTGCGAAAAATGATTGCCCGGGTGAAATTAATCAGCGCCCACGAATAGCGCCACGTCCCCAGAAACCCAAGGATAAATATTGTGTTCGTGGCGTAATGGACATCCCCCAAAAAACCCAACGGAATCAAGGATGTCAGAAGAATGACAACTGCAAAATACGCCCCATGTGTGAGAAGAATGTGCATTGCGTTTACCAACAAATACCTTCGTATTGCCCTTGTGAAACCATATCGCGGCTCATCCGTGTCAGATCAATAACACGGTGCGAGCTTGCCGCATTTTCCAGCTGCGCAATGGTGCCTTTATAATAGTTGCCAACCAGAATGGCTTCGGTGCTGTTAATCAACTGATCCAGATCCTCAACCATGCGCGCCTCCAAATCAGGGATAACATCATTGCCCCTGTTGGCGGTGCCGTTTTGCGCCGCATAAGCCTGATAAACATAAGGATCATAAACAGTTACGTTTACACCATCTTTGATTAAACGCGCGGCCAATTCGGCCAACGGGCTTTCGCGCAAATCATCGGTGCCGGGCTTAAAGCTGATGCCGACAAAACCAACGCTCTTGACGCCGGTTTGCTTGACCATCGCCTCGGCCCGCTGGATTTGTGCCTCGTTTGCTTCCAGCACAGCATTCAACAAATGCGCCTGCGTTCCGGTGCTGCGCGCCAAATATCCCAGCGCACGAACATCTTTGGGCAAACAAGATCCGCCAAATGCAAAACCCGGACGCATGAAATAGCTGGATAATGCAATTTTTTCGTCCGAGCACAGAATTTCCATAATCGTTTGCCCGTCAAGACCGCTGGCTTTGGCGATATTTCCGATTTCATTGGCAAAAGTTACCTTGACCGCGCGCCAAGTGTTCGAAGTGTATTTCACCATTTCCGCGGTGCGCAAATCAACCTTGTGGATTTTACAGCCCAAACCGGTATTCAGGTCGGTCAGTATTTGTTCGGTAGGCGCGTCCATGGAGCCAAAGACAATCAAACCGGGGCTGTAATAATCTTCGATCGCGGTGCTTTCGCGCAAGAATTCCGGGTAATAACCGACGCCGAAATCTTTGCCGGCAATTTTGCCCGATGCTTTTTCCAGCACCGGAATGCAGGTGCCCTCGGTGCTGCCCGGCACGATGGTCGAGCGGATCACAACCGAATGGAACGCCGCCTTGTTGGCCAATGCCGCACCAATATTTTCGCAAACGCTGGTAACATACGTCAACCCGACAGAGCCATCCGGCGCGCTTGGCGTGCCAACACAGACAAAGGACGCATCCGAATTGTCGATGGCAAATTGCACATCATCGGTGGCGATTAATTTGCCTGCCGCAACATTGTCGCGAATTAACGCATCCAGGCCGTTTTCCACGATCGGTGAAAGGCCTGCATTGATAGATTTTATTTTATTTGGATCCACATCAACTGTGATTACGTCGTGGCCATCTTTTGCCAGACATGCTGCAGAAACTACGCCAACGTAGCCAATGCCAAAGACACTGATTCTTGCCATTTTTTTTCGCCTCAATTTTATTTTTATTTTTATTATTACTCACAGATTACCCTAATCGCGGTAAAATAACGAAATAATTCAGTTTTTAATACTTGTTAACAAAATATACTGTGCCCATTGCATCACAGTTTAAAATTCAGGCATTTATTTTGAGTGTGCCAATCGCGTTTGCACGAAATGTAGTAGTCAAGCGGATTGTGATATTTTGAAAAATATAAGATGTCCGTATTTGGCGGCACCCGCCCGACAAGTCGGATGGGGGTTATCAGGCCGAGCCACCCACGGTAATGCCACCAATCATCAGGGTCGGCTGGCCCACCCCGACGGGCACCCATTGCCCCGCCTTGCCGCAATTGCCAATGCCCGGATCCAGCGCCAGATCATTGCCGATGGCGCGGATCTGTTTCATCGCGGCAGGCCCGTCACCGATCAGGGTCGCACCTTTGACGGGGGCACCGATCTGGCCGTTTTGCACGCGGTAAGCCTCGGTGCAGGAAAACACGAATTTGCCGTTGGTGATGTCAACCTGACCACCGCCAAAACCCACCGCGTAAATGCCATCGCGCAGATCGGCAATAATATCGGCGGGGTCGGTTTTTCCGTTTGCCATCAAGGTATTGGTCATGCGTGGCATCGGGGCATGGGCATAGCTTTGACGCCGTCCGTTGCCGGTGGCAGCCACGCCCATCAGCCGCGCGTTCTGGCGGTCTTGCATGTAGCCAACCAGCACGCCGTCCTCGATTAAAACATTGCGCGCGCTGGCGGTGCCTTCGTCATCAAAGCTGATCGATCCGCGCCGGTCGGGGATGGTGCCGTCATCAATCACGCTCACGCCGCGCGCCGCGACCTGTTGGCCGATCAGACCAGAAAATGCCGAGGTGCCTTTGCGGTTAAAATCGCCCTCAAGCCCATGACCGACCGCTTCGTGCAGCATGACGCCGGGCCAGCCGCTGCCCAGCACGATGTCCATTTGACCGGCCGGGGCGGGCACGGCCGTTAGGTTGACCAGCGCAATGCGCAAAGCCTCGCGCGCTACGGGTTGCCAGTGTTCACGCTCAATCAGCATACTTAGGCCCGCGCGCCCGCCGCCACCGGTTCCGCCGCTTTCGCGACGGCCGTTTTGCTCGACGATCACCGAAATATTGACCCGGGACATTGGCCGCACATCGCGCATAATGGTGCCTTCGGGGCGCAGGATTTCGATTTCCTGAATGCTGGCGGCGATGGTGGCCGAAACCTGAATAACCCGGGCGTCAAGGCCGCGGGTGAAGGCATCAATTTCTTGCAAAGTGTCAATTTTGACCGGAAATGTGGCGTCATCCATCGGGTTTTGATCCGAATAAAGCCGCTGGTTGGTCGGGGCGGGCGCATCGGCCCAAGTGCCGCCGCCATCGCCCACAGCCAAACGCGCGGTTTTGGCAGCGCGGATGATTGCGGCCTCGGAAATTTCGCTGGAATGGGCGTAGCCGGTGGTTTCGCCTTTGACAGCGCGCAAACCAAAGCCTTCGGTGGCGTCATAGCTGGCGGTTTTGATGCGGCCATCGTCAAACACCAGCACCTCGGAGCGGTTGCGCTCAAAGAACAGCTCGCCGTCATCGGCACCGTCGGTGGCCTGTTTTAACAAGGCAAGTGTGCGATCAAGGTCAAGCGTGGTTTGCAGCGGGCAAAATTGGGCGTCTGGCATGGTGATCCTTTAGCGAACATAAAACTACGAGGTCGTGATAACGCCTAGCTAGCTTTAATCCGTTGAAAATGTAAAGTTCTTAACGCAACTGCGCCGATACCCGATTTATCTATTGCAAAATAAGCCCCGCGTTTACGGCAGGTTTTTCCACCCAAATTTTATGCAACTTTATCAAGCGTATTTACGCTTTCGTAGAAAATCTCCTCGGCTTCTTGTGGCGAAAGAACGCTGCCGGTTTGGCTATTGGCCGGTAGGTGAGCATGTAATCACGGTAAGGCGCCGCATTCAGGGAAAGGGATATTCACGAGCCATAAGCAGCCGAGTCGCAGGGTTTATGGGTCTACGCCCTATGGTTTTGCGTGACGGCCCAAATCAGCGGTGGAGCCTTGATTTCGGGAAGGATGCGTTTGCAGACGGACGGCAGTTTTCCATCCTGACCGTGATTGACGGCTTCACCCGCGAAAATATTAGCTTGGTGGCTGACACATCCGTGTCCGGTCAGCGCGTGGTGCAAGAATTGGATATTATCATTGCTGAGCGCGGTATTCCAAGCACGATTGTCTCCGATAATGGCACGGAATTTAGCAGCATGATCCTGTAATGGGGGCAGGATACGGGTGTGGATTGGCCTTATATCGCACCCGAAAAACTCCAACAGAACGCCTTTATCGAAAGTTTTAATGGTAAACTACGGGATAAATGTCTGTTCGTCTCGTTTTCAGATGCATGGGGAGTGCTGGAAATCTGGCAGCACGATTATAACCCGCTTGAAATGTGTAAACATCGCGGCGGTCAAATTCATCAGGCTGGCTGCAATTTTTGATTAGCGCCACTGCGGTGTGGCAAACATCAACAGGCCCTAAAACTCGGACTGTACTTTTTGGCGTGCCGTGGCGCTTTCGATATCATTCACCCCCAACAAATTGGCTACCAGCCGCAGCAATGAATTTTCATCGGGATCGCGCACCCCGTCGGCCAGCACCACGGCCCAGAGATCCTCGACCACGCCGATGCGGTCCTCATAGAGCACAGCATTTTTGATGGCACGGGTGAAACGCACCGTGTCGGGGGCTTCAAACTCAAGCGCTTCGCACTGGCCGCGAAGTTCACGGGCTTGGGCGGAATTTATACCGTAACGCTTGCCCAAAATCTGCTCGATTCGCATGGCCTCGAGATCATCATATTGCTCATCCGATTTGGCCACCCGAACCAGCAAAGCACCCAATGCAAGACGGGCATCATCATCGGGAAGTTGCGCGGGCGCGGGCGCGGTTAGACGGTTTAGAAAATCTGCAAACATTATTTATACCCTTCGATAATTACCAGATTACCAGCGCTGAGCGGATCGCGCAACGCCGCGTACCAGAAATTTAGTGCCGTATTTGGTGAGCGCTTCGGCGTTGTAGGCCGCATAGCCTTCCAGATCATGCGCCACGATTTGTCCAACCCAGCATCCTTTTGGCATATCCACCCCCTAAACCAGTCGCGATGTTTCGATCGCGGCCTTGATAAAACTGGCAAACAGCGGGTGCGGATCAAACGGTTTTGATTTCAGCTCGGGGTGAAACTGCACGCCGATAAACCACGGATGATCCGGCCATTCAATGATTTCGGGCAAACGGCCATCGGGCGACATGCCGGAAAATTTCAGACCCGTTGCCTCAAGCTGGGCGCGGTATTTTATGTCGACCTCGTAGCGGTGGCGGTGGCGCTCCTCGATGGTGGTGCGCCCGTAGATTTCAGCCACTTTCGAGCCCTCGGCCAACTTCGCCGCATAAGCCCCCAGCCGCATGGTGCCGCCTTTGTCGTCATTGACTTTGCGCGCCACGGTCTGGCTGCCCTGCACCCATTCTTTCAGGTGGTAAACCACGGGGGTAAAGCGGCGGCTGCCGGTTTCGCCGGTTTCATGGTCAAATTCCTCGCTCCCCGCATCTGTAATTCCGGCCAGATTGCGCGCGGCCTCGATCACGGCCATTTGCATGCCCAGACAAATGCCCAGATAGGGAACCTTGTGGGTGCGGGCAAATTCGGCGGCCTTGATTTTACCTTCGGAGCCGCGCTCGCCAAACCCGCCGGGCACAAGGATGGCGTGAAAACCCTGCAGGCGCGGGGACGGATCTTGGGTGTCAAAAGCATCGGCCTCGACCCATTGGATTTTAACCTTGACGCGGTTGGCCATGCCGCCGTGGGTCAGGGCCTCGGCGATAGATTTATAGGCGTCCCCAAGCTGGGTGTATTTGCCGACGATGGCGATTTTAACCTCGCCCTCGGCGTTGAAAACCCGGCTCGCCACATCATCCCAGACGGCCATTTCAGGGGCAGGGGCGTCGGTGATGCCAAAGGCGTTCAGCACGGCGGTGTCCAGCCCTTCGCGGTGATAGGCGATCGGGGCCTCGTAGATCGATTTCAGGTCATAAGCCGCGATCACATTTTCGACGCGCACGTTGCAAAACAGCCCAATTTTGGCGCGTTCTTTGTCGGGGATCGGATGTTCAGAGCGGCACACCAGCACATCGGGCGTAATGCCGATCGAGCGCAATTCCTTGACGCTGTGCTGGGTCGGTTTGGTCTTTAGCTCGCCGGCTGCGGCCAGATACGGCAGCAGGGTCAGGTGCATAAAAACGCACTGGCCGCGCGGTTTATCCTGTGAAAACTGCCGGATTGCCTCAAAGAACGGCAGCGCCTCGATATCGCCAACCGTGCCGCCGATTTCGCAAAGCATGAAATCAACCTCGTCTTCGCCGATAGAAATGAAGTCCTTGATTTCATTGGTAACATGCGGGATCACCTGAATGGTTTTGCCCAGATAATCGCCGCGGCGTTCTTTTTCCAGCACGGTGGAATAAATCCGCCCCGAGGAAACAGAATCGGTGTTGCGGGCACTAACGCCGGTGAAACGCTCATAGTGGCCAAGGTCCAGATCGGTTTCGGCGCCATCATCGGTGACAAAAACTTCGCCATGCTCAAACGGCGACATGGTGCCGGGGTCAACATTTAAATACGGGTCCAGTTTGCGCAGGCGCACCGAATATCCACGGGCCTGCAAAAGCGCACCCAAAGCGGCCGAAGACAGCCCCTTGCCCAATGAGGAAACAACACCACCCGTAATGAAAATAAACCGTGCCATATGGCAGACGCCCCCGTGAATTTAGCGTGAGATTAAGTGTAATTAGCAGCAAAATACAGTTCAAAAAACCGTATCATCACGGGATTTGACCTATAATGGATTCGCAAGGATTTGGCAATATGCCACACCATGATGTTGGGTGAAAAATGTAAAATCCTAATGTGGCCCGAATGTAGTAAGGCGCGGGCCTAATCAGCCGCGGGTGGCGTTATGCTTCCGTCACCCAGGATTGGCGGCAGTAAATCACCAGAAGTGGGCGCAGTTGGCGCAGTTTGCACAGCCCGTGGGGCCGTGCCCAACCGGTCCAGCACGCTTGTTCCGGCCGAATTTTGCGCCGCGATAACGGTCATGGTGATCGAGGTTATGATAAAGGCCACCGCCAATATCCACGTCAGCTTGCTAAGCGCCGATGCGGCCGATCGACCTGTCATGGCACCACCGCCGCCACCGCCGCCCATACCCAGACCACCGCCTTCGCTGCGCTGCAATAATACAACAGCAATCAGGCCAAGAGCCAAAAGCAGGTGGATGACAAGGATGACGTTTTCCATGGGCGTGGTCCATTTGTTTTGATTTTGCTTATCTAGGGGGTGAAACTGCTGCCTGCAAGCCCCTTGTCGCCGATATTTTTGCTCTGGGGGCTGGAAATGGTGTAAATAAATGCTGCAATTGGCATTTCAGGCGAGTTTTCGGTTTCCTTGCCGGTGCTGGTGCGGCTAAAAGGGCACGGGTTTTAACAATCATGTCGGGGATTCTTTAATGGCCAATGTTGTAGTTGTGGGCGCTCAGTGGGGCGACGAAGGTAAAGGCAAAATCGTTGACTGGTTATCGCAGCGCGCCGATGTGATCGCTCGTTTTCAAGGCGGTCATAACGCGGGCCATACTTTGGTAATTGACGGAAAAGTTTATAAATTATCGGTGCTGCCGTCGGGTTTGCTGCGCAAGGGCAAGTTGGCGGTGATCGGCAATGGTGTGGTGCTGGACCCGTGGGCCTTTGTGGCGGAAAAGGCCAAACTGATCGGGCAGGGCGTTGAGATCAGCACCGAAAACCTGATGATCGCCGAAAACACGCCGCTGATTCTGCCGATTCACGGCGAATTGGATCGCGCCCGCGAAAGCCAGACATCGATTGCCAAAATCGGCACAACAGGGCGCGGCATTGGTCCGTGCTACGAAGATAAAGTTGGCCGCCGGGTGATCCGGGTTGCCGATCTGGGCGATGAGGCCACGCTGGATTTGCGCATTGAACGGCTGCTGACGCATCACAACGCGCTGCGCAAAGGTCTGGGGCTTGAACCGGTTGATGCTGTGGCGCTGAAAAAGGCGCTGCTGGAAATTGCGCCCGAGGTTTTGCCTTACGCCAAGCCGGTCTGGAAGGTGATGAACGAGGCCCGCAAGGCCGGCAAACGGATTTTATTTGAAGGCGCGCAAGGATCATTGCTGGATGTGGATTTCGGCACTTATCCGTTTGTGACATCGTCCAACACCACCGCGGGGATGGCGGCGTCGGGTGTTGGGCTTGGGCCGGGTGCGATTGATTTTGTGCTGGGCATCGTCAAGGCCTACACCACCCGGGTTGGCGAAGGCCCGTTTGCCTGTGAATTGGATGATGCGGTGGGCGAACATCTGGCCACGGTGGGCCGTGAAAAAGGCACCGTGACGGGGCGTTTGCGCCGATGCGGCTGGTTTGATGCGGTTTTGGTGCGCCAGACCTGTGCAATTTCGGGGGTTAACGGTATCGCATTTACCAAACTTGATGTGCTGGACGGGCTGAAGGAGCTGAAAATCTGTGTGGCCTATGAATTGGACGGCAAGCGGCTGGATTATCTGCCGACAGCCGCCGATCAGCAGGCGCGCGTGACGCCGGTTTATGAAACCATGAAGGGCTGGTCTGAAAGCACGGTGGGGGCGCGCTGCTGGAATGATCTTCCGGCCGAGGCGATCAAATATGTGCGTCGGGTGGAGGAGCTGATCGATTGTCCCGTGGCGATGCTGTCAACCTCGCCGGAACGCGAAGATACCATTCTTGTCACTGACCCGTTTGCCGACTGATGACACAAAAATCCAAACAGAAATCGGGCCAAAAAAAACCTGGCCTGTCCTACAAAGCGCGGCGCCGTTGGGCGTTGTTCATTTTGTTGATCGGTTTGCCGCTTTATATCGCGCTGGCGCTTTTTGTGGTGTCGCTGTTTGATCGGCCGCCGGTTTTGCCGTGGTATAGATTGATGCTGGAACTTGCGGTTTATGTGATCTTGGGCATTGCATGGATCTTGCCGTTTAAATTTATTTTCCTCGGAGTTGGGCAGGCCGATCCTGATGCGCCACCAAACGATTCTGATAAAAAATAGCAGCCAACAGATAAACGGGGCACCTACTTAAAGGCACCCCGTTCGTCATTCATGCACTCAAGCGTGAGAATTATTTATTCACCGGCAAACCGCGCCGGGGGCTTAAAACGTGTGGTGTCGGCGATTTCAAAGCGGCCGCGCTCGACCTTGATGATTTTGCCCTGACGCAACAGCTGACCGAACGAGCGCAAACCTTCTTCGCGGTTAAACTGCTCTTTTCCGGCAAGGCTGGCGGCTTGGCGCATGATCTGGGGGCGGCGGAAATTTGGCTTGCCTTCGATAAATGCGTTATAGGCCGCGGCGGCTTCCAGAATGTCGGGCAATTCCGAGGCCCCCATTTTTGCGGCAAAATCGGCAAAGCTGGTGCTGTCGGCGATCAGCGCATCGTTTGCCGTTTCTGGCTGGCGGTGCGGTGCGGGGTTGGCATCGGCGGCTTTATTTTGATCAGCGCTATCATTTTGCGCAATATCCTGCGTAGGGGCTTGGGCCACAACAATGCGACGTGGCCGGATTTTAACAGGGGTGGGTTCGGGCTTTGGTTCTGCGGCCGGTTTTGCTTTATCTTGCTGCTCTTGCGGCCCGTCCACTGGCGCGTGAATGCGTTGTTCGGAAACTAAAATCAAAGGGGAAACCGGCTCGGGGTGCTGCTTTGTGGCATCCTCGGATTGCTCCGGATCGACAACATCGGCTAAATCCATGCGGTAGGCCTCGTTTTCGTCTTTGGGGTCTAGGGGGGGGGCTGGATTTTCCTTGCGGTCGGCAACCGTTGCCGCCACAGCCGCGCGCAGATGTGAAATAACCGAACGGCGCCGCGTGCTGTCGTCAGCGTCAAGCTTGGCATCGGTTTCATCCATCAGCCGCTCGACCGAGGCCTCGGCCTCAACATCGCCTTCGTCGTGCAAGGCGCGGTTTGCCCGCTCTGTGCGCAACATGGTGTTGATGCCGCGTGCGATATCGCCATCATCCTGTTCCAGCTCGACATTGGCAAGCTCGGCAACCAGATCGGCTTCTTCATCGGGGCCAAGCGCGGTTTCGCCCAAAGTGTCCTGCACATCGTTAAAAATATTGG
>CAYYXZ010000025.1:11085-12991 GCA_964475715.1 uncultured Marinosulfonomonas sp.
ATCTTGGCCGTGGCATCGCTGTCGTCTTCAACGGGAGGCTGCGTTTTCGTGACAGCTTCTTTGATATCGGCAACATCCTCAGCCGTGTCCTCAACGTCCGTTTCGTCTTCATAAATCTCGTCTTCAAACGCTTCATTTTCGGGGTCAAGCTCTGGCAGAAACTCTTCTGCATGCTGATCTTCGGAGAACGCAGAACCACTGGCAACCGAAACCTTGTTCTGGGCCACAACAGCACGGATCCGGCGCAATTTGGCCGCAACGCTTTCAGAATCTATCCGCGCAGGTGTTTGTGCAGGTGCTTGTGCAGGCTCCTCGGCGATGTCCTCGTTCTGTTCGGGTGCATCGGCAATTTCAGCGGCTGTTTCTATCTCGGGCTCTGCAACTTGGGCCGGTTCTTTTTCGCCAACCGGCTCGTCGTCGGCAACAATACCGTCGTCCTGAGCTGTCTCGATATCTTGCGACGCAAGAACCGGCGCGGCTTTTTCGGGGGGCGTAGCGGGCGCTTTTTCAACAGGCAATTCTGTAGCCAATTCCGCATCCTGCGCGCTGGGGCGTAAGGTGACACTGCCGTCTTCAATGCGTGCCTCGACCTGCCGGTTGATTTCGTTACCGGCGATTTTGGCCAGCATTTGGGCATCCGGTGTTGCCGGTTCGGCGCCAAAATATCGGTCATCGGCGGCCAGATCACGGAAATATTCGGCAATCGCTTTCATCGTGCCAAAGGAGTCATCGAAACCTTCAAGCGTGCACGAAAACGTACCGTAGGAAACTGTTAATATTTTACTTGAACCAATCATTGGCCTGCTCACTTTCTATTCTTTTTTTCGTCCTGCAACTGCACACTGACCTGACAATGGTTCTATTTCATGGACAAACCATGGAATTTTTAAGTATTAATTCATGGCCGAATTGTGGCAGTTTACTAAAAAAGGTAGCAAATTCGAATGAATCGCCACATTGTTGACACAAACAGCCCGGTTACGCTTTTTGGCGCAGCAAATATTCTGCCAGAGGTGGCTGCACAGGTTTTGGCCTATGCCCCGAATCTGGTGGCGGCGGATGGCGGTGCAAGGGCGGCGCTGGATTTGGGGCATGTTCCTCGGGCGGTTATTGGCGACTTTGATTCGATTGATGCCGCCAGCCTAGCACAAATTCCAGCCGATCGCCTGCATAAGGTGGCGGAACAAAACAGCACCGATTTTGAGAAATGTTTGCGGGCGGTGAATGCACCGCTGATTTTGGCGGCGGGCTTTAGCGGCGGGCGGCTGGATCATGAATTGGCGGTTTATAATACGCTGACACGTTACCCGGGCAAACGCTGTGTGGTGGTGGGCGATGTTGATCTGTGCTTTGTGGCGCCGCTTTCGCTGCATCTGGATTTGCCGGCCGGTTGCCGGTTGTCGATGTTTGCGATGGGGGGCTGCGATGTTAGCGCCACGGGCCTGCGCTGGCCACTGGATCAGGTCAGAATGGCGGCGGACGGGCTGGTTAGCATTTCGAATGCGGTTACCGACGGGCCGGTGCATATTACGGCCTCAAGGCAAAAACTGCTGGTGATTTTGGCCCGCCAACATCTAAATTCGATTGCTGCCTTGCTAGATCCCTCAAATTTTTCACAAAGGCAGTTGCAATGACCGATAAGCTGAAAGATCCGGATAAACCTGCCGGTGCGGTGATTGAGCAGCGCGATGATGGCACAGCGCTGTGCAATGACGGGCGCGTGTTGCAGGACCGCAATAAAAACCTGTGGTATGTGCTGGCCACGGTGTTTGGTGAGCAGGCCGAGGCTGCGAATTGGGTTGAGTATGACAAGGATCTGGCGGCGAAAAACCGGCGGGCCTGGAATGGCTGGTTTTGTGCGGATCTGACGGATAAGCAACGCGCGGATCGGGCCGAAAAAACCGGT
>CAYYXZ010000026.1:0-2876 GCA_964475715.1 uncultured Marinosulfonomonas sp.
CGAGCAGCAGCCTGAAGCACAATCGCGCCCGCAGCCTCAAGATGGCGGCGATGTTGATCCTGCCTCGGCACCTCAGCCAGAAATGGCGACGCAAACCGCGCCGGATAAAGCTAAAAACAAAACGGAAAACACGGGCAGCGGTTTGGTTGAAACGCCAGAAAATAAACCGGTTCTGCGTAAACGTACCCGCAAACCAAAAGCCAAACCTGTTGAAAAACCCACAGCTAAAACAGATACGGCTGAAACGGACGCGGCGGAATAAAACGCCGTTTACGTCTGGCGGGAAATTTCGCGGGCAAGGGCGCAAAACCCTTCCAGCGGAACCCGCTCGGCGCGCTCGGATGGCTTGATGCCGGCGGTTTTCAAATAGGTTTCGATATCGGGCGAAATTGATTTCAAGGACGACCGCAACATTTTACGCCGCTGATTAAAGGCCGCAGCAACCACGCGGCTTAACACTTTGGCATCGGCTTCATATCGCGGCGCATTTAGGCGTTTTAAATGCACCACGGCCGAATGAACTTTGGGCGGCGGAGTGAAGGCTTCGGGCGGCAAATTCATCACGATACGAACATCGCAGCGCCAGCCTGCCAAAATCGCCAACCTGCCATATGCTTTGCTGCCCGGTTTGGCCACAATGCGCTGCGCCACTTCTTTTTGAAACATCAAGGTCAGGCTGTCCCAATACGGCGGCCAAACTTGCGGTGTTAACCAACGCACCAACAGCTCGGTGCCCACATTATAGGGCAGGTTGGCCACAATTTTGATTGGCGCGCTTAAATGCGCGGACACATCCAGATCCAGCGCATCTGCATTAATCACGGTTAACTGATCGGGGTACGCCGCGGAAATCTGCGCCAAGGCAGGCATGCAGCGGGCATCTTTTTCCACAGCCAGAACTTTGCGCGCACCTTCGGCCAGCAAACCACGGGTCAAGCCACCCGGACCGGGGCCAATTTCCAGCACATCGCAGCCGCTTAAATCACCGGCTTGGCGGGCGATTTTGGCCGTCAGATTAAGATCCAGCAAAAAATTTTGCCCCAAGGCTTTTTTTGGTTGTAAATCATGGGCTGCAATGACCTCACGCAGAGGCGGCAAGCTGTCGATCATTTCCAAGGCATCCCATTATTGTTTCATAAATATCCGCGCCGCAGGCATAGAATCTGTTTATTCTGCGGTTCGTGCTGTCACCATCTTGTCAGCCATTTTCAAGGCTTCAATCAAACTTGTCGGATTGGCAACCCCCTTGCCGGCAATATCAAAAGCGGTGCCATGATCGGGCGAGGTGCGCACAAAGGGCAGCCCCAAAGTCACATTCACCCCGCGGTCAAAATCCAGCGTCTTGATCGGGATCAGCGCCTGATCGTGATACATGCAAATCGCCACATCATAATTTGCGCGCGCACGGGCATGAAACATGGTATCGGCCGACATCGGCCCAACCAGATTGATGCCATTTTGGCGCAAACCATCCAGCACAGGGTTGATCAGATCAATCTCCTCAACCCCCATCGCCCCACCTTCACCGGCGTGCGGATTTAGTCCGGCAACGGCAATGCGCGGGCTTGCAATGCCAAAATCCCGCTGCATGGCAGCGTGGGTTATCTCTATGGTTTCAATCAACAAATTACGACTCAGGGCGCTTGGCACATCGGCAATTGAAATATGAATCGTCACCGGAACCACACGCAATTGATCGGAGGCCAGCATCATCACCACCCGTTTGACCCCGGCCAGATGGGCCAAAAATTCGGTGTGGCCGGGAAAGGCAAAACCGGCCCCGTCCTGCAAGGCTTTTTTATGAATCGGCGCGGTGCAAAGCGCCGATGCAGCACCGCAATTCACCAGATCAACGCCGCGTTTTATCACATCAATCACGCCTTGGGCGTTTTGCGGGGCGGGCTTGCCGGCAACAGCGGGGGCGTCAAAACGATGCGTTAAAATTGGTAAACCGTGCCGGGCTGCGGCGATGGTTTCGGACGGATCAGTGATTTCAACTGCCAAAACACCTCGGGGTAAATGCACCGGATCGCCGATTAAAAAAAACGGTAATTTTACGCCCAACTGCTGCCAAGCCAAAACCGCAAGCTCTGGTCCGATGCCCGCAGGCTCGCCACAGCTTAACGCAATCGGTGCGCGCCTCATTGATAAATGATTGTTGCGTCGGCCTTCAGCTCGGCCAGATAACTGTCGGCATAAGATTGCAACCGCGCGCTGACCAGTTGCTGGCGGATACCTTCACGCGAGACATCTTCGCCCAGCGCGGCCGTGCGCCCGCATAACATCAACAGCACCAATGTTTGGCCATCCGCGCGGGTCAAATTAATCGAAACCTCGCCCGGATCCAGTTTGGCAAGCTCGATCGCCACATCTTTGGGCACATCGGAAATCGGCAGGGTCAGAACGTCCAGAACATCTTCGGGCTGACCTTTGGCAATACCGAAAAGATCATCACAGCTGTCAACTTTGCCCTTGATTTTGGCGGCTTTCTGAAGGGCTGCCTGACTGCGGCCACCGGCAATGTAATACGCGGCATATTCCAGCGAAATATCTGTGGCCTCGGTAATACCGGTTTCTTCGATCGCGCGCATCTGGAATAAAACGATGCCGTTTGGAATCGGGATCGGGGTGGTAACCTGTCCGACATTTAGCGTCAAAACCTGCCCACGGATCTGGGGCGGCAGGTTGGATAATGGCATCCAGTCCAGATGGCCGCCGCGCGCTTTTGTAGCCGAAACAGAATGGCGCCGCGCATGGGCTGAAAATGCGGACTTGCTGGTCAGCGCACTGATTTTTGTGGCGCGTTCTTCGCTTTGTGCCTTGGCCTGCGGGGTGTGGGTGGGCAGGATAATTTCACTTAGCAAAACCCGCAAACC
>CAYYXZ010000026.1:2976-12928 GCA_964475715.1 uncultured Marinosulfonomonas sp.
ATCACAATTCCGGCCGTCAATGTGGCCAAAGATTGCAGCCGCTCATCAACCAATGACTTTAGCGCTTCTGTCTGCAGATCGCCCGGTGCGCGCAGAAGGCGTAAAAACTTTGCCCGCTGCTCAACCTCAAAGGCGGTAACCGCGCGCTCGTTAATTTTGACCACAGGGGCAAACGGGTTTTGGGCCGTGGTTTGCGCCATGACAGGAATGGAAAACGCAACCAAACTCAGGCAAATACTGAAGAAACGTAAAAACATCATATCCGTGCTTCCTAATTATATGTCGTGCAGTTGCGGGACGGGCCGCGTTTTGCGCCTCCGGACCCGAAACCGCTTAGTGATACGGTCAAACCGAAATCGGTGCTTGGTGTCAGACTACCCGATGATGTAAAGCGGCGCGAGAGCGAAAGATCAATCTTCACACATTCGTTGCGATAGGCAAGCCCCAAACCGCCATGCGCGGCACTTCCGGCAATAAAATCATAGCGCCAATCCATTTTGCCGGTCCAGTTTGGTGTCAGTTTATAGGCGGTGTCAAAACGCCATTCCGAGGTGTCAAGCGGGCGGCCCTCGTAAGGTTCGGCCTGCATCCAGATATAACTGGAGCCAAGCGCAAGTTTTTCGGTCTGCCATGAAATCCGGGTTTCGTTTTTTGAAAAATTCATCCGGTCGTCAAAAATGGCACGGTTGGTTAGCGACAGATTGTTGGGCAGCTTCAACTGCAAAGCCGCCAGCCAATCAGAACGATTGCCTCCAATTCCGGTGCTGGCCTGAAACTGGCCCAGATTATCGGCTCTGAAAATGCGCCCCACAGTCAGCCCCATTGACCAGCCCGCCGGATCATAACGGTTCCAACTTAGACCAACATTGGCCAAAAGCCCGCGCTCGTAACGATCAGCGCCCGGAAAACGCGACATCGAAAACAGGTTGCCTTCGTCAAATTCAACCAACCGGCTGTCTTCGTTTGCAATATTGGCACCGGTTTTGTCGCTCCAGATCAGTTGCACAACGGGCTCCAGCACATGATGGGCGCCGCTGGCGGAGGTTTTTACAAAGGGCCAGCGCAGCTCGGCCATGGCGGCGGGGGTGAAATAGCCGCCGTTCAACTCGCCAGGCAGGCCCTGTTGGATATCATAAAAATCGCCGTTGGCTTGACCAAACAGGCTGGCGACCATACCGTTTTTCAGGGTCCAGCTGCGCCGCCAATCCAGCCGCAAACTGGCTCTGCTTACATCACGCCCGGCATCACCTGCGATGTTTGAGCGCCGGTAATGGCTGTGGGTTTCAAACCTGAGATTGGCATTTCCGCCAAGCCACGCAGGCTCAAAGCGTTTGTGATAGGTCAGGTTTGAAACTATTGTGGGCAGGGTTATGTTGCTTTCGGCACTGCGCAGCGAATAATAATGGGTCAGCTGGGCGATCACCAGTTTATCGCGCGTTGCCCGGCTGATGCTGATGGCGCTGTCCAGCCGGTCTTTGCCCGAATAGCCGTAATCCAGCAAATAGGCGCTGTCTGTGCTGGTTTCGATATCAAAACGCAGCACATAACCGCGCGCCAGATCAAAACGCCCCTCGCCAAAGAAATAGCCGCGATGTTGATTGGGCAGGATAGTATCGTTGGAAATTGCGGCCTCAAAGGAAATGTCACCACGGGCAAAGGCGCGGCGGAATGTAAGCTCGATGGTTTTGGTTTGGGTGCTGAGATATGGCGTCAGGGTGAAATCGGCATGATCGCCCAATTTGATGAAATAGGGCAGCTTGAAACCCCAGCCCAGTTTCGAGGTGCTTTTGAATTTTGGCACCAGAAAACCTGTGGCCCGCTTCAGGGTCGGATCTGGCAGGCGCAGGCGTGGCAGATAAAACACCGGAATATCCAACACCCGCAACACCGCATCATCAAAATAAAGCTGGCGCTCGTACTGATCATGAATAATGCGCCGCGCCCGGATTTGCCACAGTGGCACCGGGCTACCGGCGCAAATATGACAGCTGGAAGCCACGGTTTTATAAAGCTGGGTGTAGCGGCCATCAACGCGCTGAATTTCGACAGCGGCCAGTTGCAATTGCTGGTTCAAAACCATGCGCGCACTGCGCAAAATGCCGTTTTGCAACCGGGCATCCATTTGCGCGCTGTTGGCTAAAATGATCACGTCTTTGCCATCAATCAGCGTGATTGGCCCATCGATCTGCATGCTGCCATCCGCGCCTGAATAGATAATCCTCGTGGCCTTGATCCGCGTGGTGCCGTACAGAATTTCCACATGGCCCTCGGCGGTTAATCTGTTGTCGTCATCCAGCCAAACCTTATCGGCAATCAGCGTTACAGCTGTTGGGTTTTGGGCGCTGGCGGGCAGGGGGGCAAACAGGATCGCGGCCAGAACAATGAACAGGTAGCGCATCAGCCGTCCTCCAGATGCAAAATAAATGCCATGGCCAGCAAGATTGCGGCAATCGGCGGGCTCCAGCTGGCCAGAAAAATTGGCAATTGGCCGCTTTCGCCTAAGACCTGGGCGAAATTTCGTATAAAAAACAGCGAGAAGCCCATTAAAATTGCCCCCATCACCATTTTTGCCGTGCCGCCCATGCGGGTGTGGCGCATGGTAAAACTGGCCCCGATCAGCACCATTGCCACCAAAAACAACGGCAAGGCCAGCTGCGATTGAAACCAGACCCGGTGCTGTCGGGCCGAAAATCCGGCATTGTCCAGACGCTGGATAAAGGCCGGTAAATCCCAGATGGAAATTGAGCTGGGCGTGCCGAAACTATCGCGGATTTGCTCGCGGGTCAGATCGCTTTTTACAGTCATTTCATTAAACCGTTCAGAATCGCGCTCGGGATTTGTGCTGTTCAAAAGCGGCCATTTTTTAACATCCGTTAGCTGCCAGCCGCCTTGGGCCAAATGGGCCGATTTGGCCTGGATGCGCTTTAGCGGGCTGCCATCGGGTGTAAAGCTGAAAAAACTGACATCGACCAGCCTGGTTCCGTCAAGATTCGAGCCCGCGGCATGAATAACCGTCTGGCCATCCGCACTGCCTTGGCGCAGCCATAAGCCCTCTTCCGAGACCGATAAAATGCTGGCCTCACCGGTTAAAAAATGGCTTGCCCTGATTTCGTATTGTTTTGATGTGGCCGCCACAATCGGGTTTAGCCCCGCCACGATCAACAGCCCCAAAATAAATGCGACCCCGACAGGCGCGATCAGGTTTTTCACGCCACCGCGCCCGGCCGCACGCGCCACCACCAGCTCCGAGCTGCGCGCCAAACCCAAAAACATCATCACCGTGGCCAGCATCATAATCAGCGGTAAAATCGGATAAAGCGCACTGGGCATATGCAGCATGGCAAGGCCCAATATTTCAGAAAACTGTGCTGGGGTGTCGTTGAATCGGTTGATCTGCTCGATCACATCAAACATCGTTAAAATACCGGCAAAACCGCCAAATACGATGCCGAATGATTTTAAAAACCTAAAGGCAAAATAGCGATACAAGATCATGCCAGACGCCTTTTTGCCAAAAATAATCTGGAAATAATGCCGGGTCGGGCCGAAAGCCAAAGCAGCAGGCAAGCGATGCAAGCCCCGGCCAAAGCGGGCAAATAAACCAGCGGCCAACGCGCGGCATCATGCGGGGCAAAATTGGCAACGCCGCTTTCGATGGATTTGACGACGACCAGCAAAACAATCGCGCCAAAAATCTGGCGGGTCACACCAAAGCGGCTGAAACCACCAAGCATCAGGCAGGAAAACCCGATCAAAGCCGCAGCAATTGCCAACAAGGAGCGTGCAAACCGTTTGTGCCCTTCGTAAATCAGCACCGAGCCTTTTGTGCCGGTTTGCGCCACCGTCTCGGGGCTTGCGCGCAACAAATCCAGCGTGCCCAGCTCACGATACGAGCGCCGATCGCCCCTGCCAATATCAACCAACGCGCCAATATTATAAGCAAAATCGGAAAACCCCGTTGTCAAAAGCCTGTCACTATTAAGATCCAGCGTCTGCGCAATACCATTGAGCATCACCAGTTTTGGCCCGGTTTCATCGCGCACCAGATAGGCGGTTTTGGCGGTGTAGGTCACTTTGACACCCGGTTTTCGGCTGTCGGATAAAAACACATCCAGCAGTTTTCCGGTTTCGTCAATTTCGCGAATGTAAAAGGTGACCCCGTCTGTGGGGTGCAAAAACGCCCCCTCGGTCAAAAAACGCGCCGTGATGTTTTCGGATATTTCGGCCGTTTTAACAGCCAGGGCACGGGTGGCGGCGGGGACCAGAAAATGCGACAAAATTGCCGTTAACAATGCAACAATCAGCCCAAAAACCAAAACCGGCCGCGCCAGTCGAAAGCCGCTAAATCCGGTGGCCTGAACCACCACCAGCTCGCTTTCGGAAATCAGCCGGTTTAGCGTGTAAATCACTGCAACAAAGGCGGCAATTGGCAAAACCGCGCGGATGGCTTTGGGCAGGGTCAGGGCGGTGAATTCCAGAAATACCATGATAGATTGGCCGTCTGCAATCAGCTGGTCAAACAGGCGCACGGCCTGATTGGTCCAGTAAAGCATCACCAGAATCAGGGCGAAAAAGCCGAAAAACACCATCAGTTGCGACAGTAAATATCTGTCGAATCTGGCCACTCGAATGTTCCCCCCAAAGGATTGTTTTTATTAACGCCCAGATTAGCCGATAAATTTGCGCAAATAAACTGCTATCTGGCGTTTGTCGCTGTCAAAGGCTAGGAATAGCAAAACATTGCCCGATTTCACCAAACAGGAGCCCACCATGACGAACATCCGCCAAATAGATTTCAAAGAAATTGATCTGGATTTCATCGCCACCGCCAGCGGCCGCATCACGGTATTTGTCGGGCTGGAGGGTCAGCTTGATCAATGTGCGCGGCGGGTGAACCGGCTGTGCAAGGGGGCGTTAAAACGCTTTGTTCAGTCGGAGTCTTTTGCGGCGCTGAAGGTCGGGCAGGGGGCTGATCTGGCCTATCCGGCGGGCATGGATTGCGAGGCGATTCAGGTGATTAAATTAAAGCGTTTTCCCAAAGCCGATGAGGCCCGCCGTGCGGGCGGCGAAATTGCCAAGAAGGCCGGCAAGGCGAATTTGCTGGTTCTGGCGGGTAATCTTGGGCAGGCGAACGAGGTCGCGTTCGGGCTTGCGCTGCGCGGCTATGATTTTAACCGGCACAAAACCAAAACGGCCGATCCAATGGGCTTGGCCCTGATTATGGTCAGCAAACCCGACGAAATTACCGCACAGATCGTGCCGATGATGGCGGTTGCCAAGGGCGTGTTTTTCACCCGTGATCTGGTAAATGAGCCGGCTAACATATTGACAACAAGTGATTTTGCCGACCGCCTGCTGGAAATGAAAAAACTCGGCCTTGCGGTTGAAATCCTTGAGGAATCCGATCTGGAAAAACTTGGCATGGGCGCGCTTTTATGTGTTGGCCAAGGCTCGCGCAGCCCCTCCAAGGTGGTCGTGATGCAGTGGAATGGTGGCAAAAAAGGTGATGCGCCTTTGGCATTGGTGGGCAAGGGTGTGGTCTTTGACGCTGGCGGAATTTCGATAAAACCGGCCGGCGGAATGGAAGATATGACCATGGACATGGGCGGGGCCGGTGTGGTTTGCGGCGTGATGCGCACGCTTGCCTTGCGCAAATCCGGTGCCAATGTTGTCGGTCTTGTTGGCTTGGTTGAAAACATGCCCGACGGGGCGGCCACGCGCCCGGGTGATGTGGTCAAATCCATGAAGGGCGACACGATCGAGGTGATCAACACCGATGCCGAGGGGCGTCTGGTTTTGGCCGATGTGCTGTGGTATGCGCAGCAGCGTTTCAAACCCAGCGGTGTGATCGATCTGGCCACTTTGACGGGGGCGGTGATTGTCGGGCTTGGGCATGATAATGCGGGGGTGTTTTCAAATGACAATGCGCTGTGCAATGCGTTTCTGAAAGCGGCCAAATCCGAGGGCGAGGGGGCGTGGCGCCTACCGCTGGATGATTCATACGACAAGCTGATTGATTCGCGCATTGCCGATATGAAAAACACCGGCGGGCGCGCGGCCGGATCCATCACCGCGGCCAAGTTTTTGCAACGCTTTATTGCCGATGATATGCCTTGGATCCATCTGGATATCGCCGGAACCGCGTTGCTGAAAACCCAATCCAGCTTGGCCCCAAAGGGTGCCACCGGTTGGGGTGTGATGGCGCTGGACCGCCTGATCCGGGATTTGCAGGAAAGCTGAAATGGGGTCCGTCTATTTTTACCACTTAACCCGCGCACCGCTGGAATCTGTGCTGCCGACGTTGGCTGAAAGATCGCTGGGCGCGGGCTGGCGCGTTGTGGTGCGCGGGGTTGATCAAAAACGCATGGATTGGCTGGATCAAAAACTGTGGCAGGGGGCTGATACCAGTTTTCTGCCCCACGGTCTGGCCGGTGGTAAACATGACGCGCTTCAGCCGGTTTTGCTAACCATAAACAGCGTTGCCGCCAATAATCCGACCTGCATTCTGGCGATTGATGGCTGCGATATCACCGCCGACGAAGTCACACAAATGCAGCGTGTCAGCATCTTGTTTGACGGCAATGACGATACCGCCCTAACCCGCGCGCGCCAACAATGGAAAACCCTGACCGCTGCGGGCTGCCCTGCCCAATACTGGTCTCAGGAAAGCGGCAACTGGCAAATGAAGGCCGAACGCTAAGTCCTTCTTCTTTTTATAAATACCTGCGCCGCAGGCATAGAATCTTTAGCGCCGCAATATCAGTTTATCACCGCTAATTTCAATGTTTCGAAAGCGCTGCAAATAGCTCATCCCCAGCAATGACTGGCTCATTTCGCCTTCATTAACCGAGGCCCTGATAGTTTTATCCTTAATATCTCCAAGCCGCACATTTCGCAATTTCACCGGCGCAATTCTAACCTCGCCATTTGCGGTTCTGGCGATGCCGCTAAAAAACAGGTTCTCGACATCAATGCCAATTTTGGCCGCATCTTTCATGGTTAACACCACATCGGTGGCCCCGGTATCAACGACAAATTCAATCGGCGTGCCATCAATTTCAAGCACCAGATAATAATGCCCGTCATGGCTGCGCGGCACCGTCACAGTGGCCTGACCCTCAACGTAGGATTGCTGGGGCGCAACATTGTCACGAATATCCGACCACAGGCCAAGCCCGGCAATCACCCCGACAAAAATCAGCGCCCAAACCGCGGCCTGTTGCGCGGTTTTGCCCAGATTATTACGGTTCTGAATGAAAAACCAGCCAGCAATCACGCTGCCCAGCAAGACAAGATAAATCAATTGTGCAAGGTTTTCAGTTTCCATAAATCTAAATATAGGCATGATTTACGCGCAAGAAAACCCCCGTTAACCCAGCCAGTTTATTCCGACGATTCCATCGATAACAAACTGCACCGAAAGCGCGGCCAAAAGCATGCCAAGCAGCCGCGTCGTGACATTGGTGCCCGTGTCGCCAAGCGCGCGTTCAAGCAATCCTCCGGTCAGGAAAAACAGAAAAACCAGCAGCATCACAGCCAGTAAAACCAGCATAACGGCGCCAATTGCGGCCCAATCACCATCGGCTTTTCCGGTTAGCAAAATTATTGTGGCAATGGATCCCGGCCCAGCGATCAACGGGGTGGCAAGCGGAAAAACCGAAGGATCATTCTCGGAGTTTGCCTGCCCCTTGCGCCGTTTTGTGCGCCGCTCAAACAGCATATCCAGCGCGGTCAGAAACAGCAAAATCCCGCCGGCAATTTTAAATGCTTCCATGGAAATTCCGGCAAATCCCAGAACAGCCTCGCCCACCAGACCAAATAGCACCAGCAAACCCAGTGAAATCAGGGTGGCCCGAATCGCAATATTGCGCCGGCGCACAGCATCTTCGCCTTTGGTCAGCGCCACAAATAACGGCGCCAGCCCGATCGGATCAATGATCACAAACAGGGTGACAAAAGCTGTTATCAGTTCGCCCGTTCCCACTTATTTCTCCGCTTTTTCCAGTTTTTCCAACGCCTTCATCCACATCGCGTCAGCCCGGTCAATCGCGTTCATCACCTCGGAATATTTGCGCTGCCACGGCTCGGCCTTGTTGCCCGCATCCTCGTCATAAAGCGTCGGATCCGCCAGTTTTTTGGCCAGTTTATCGCGCATATCGTTCAGTTTATTCACCCGTTCCTCACATTTACGCACATCGGCGCGCATGGCAAGAAGCTGGTCACGACTGGCCTGTTTGGGCGCGGCTTTGGCCTTTTTAGGCTTGTCCGGCGTGTCTTTGCTCAGCAAATCCTTGCGATAAGCCTGCAAATCCTCTTGCCAAACCGAAACATTCCCATCCTTCACCAGCCAAAGCCGGTCCGCCACCATCGACAGCAAATGCATATCGTGGCTGATCAAAATCACGGCACCAGAATAGGCGGTCAGTGCCTCGACCAAGGCCTCGCGGCTTTCGATATCAAGGTGGTTCGTCGGTTCGTCCAAAATCAGCAAATGCGGCGCGGGCAGGGTGGCCAGCAGCAGCGACAGACGCGCTTTTTGCCCACCGGAAAGCCGCCCGACCTCGGTGTCGGCCTGATCCGCGCCCAGCCCAAAACCGGCAAGACGGGCACGAAGACGGGCCTGACCCTCATTTGGGCGTTCGCGAAACAAGTGTTGCAGCGGGGTTTCATCGATGTAAAGTTCATCAACCTGATGCTGGGCAAAAAAGCCGATCCGCAACTTGCGAGAGCTGCTAAAATGCCCGCCCATCGGTTTAAGCCTGCCCGATAACAGTTTGGCCAGCGTCGATTTTCCCTGACCGTTTTTGCCCAAAAGCGCGATCCGATCATCCTGATCAATGCGCAGATTCAAGTCCCTTAGAATTACGGTGCCATCATAGCCCACCGAAACACCCTCGGTTGAAATAATCGGCGGCGACAGCTCCTCGGGTTCGGGAAAGCTGAACACCGTGCGCGCCGCATCTTCGGGCGCGCGGATGGTTTGCATTTTTTCCAGCATTTTTACCCGGCTTTGCGCCTGCTTGGCTTTTGATGCCTTGGCCTTGAAACGATCCACAAAACTTTGCAAATGTGCGCGGTGCAATTCCTGTTTCTTGGCCGCGGCCGCCTGCACTTGGCGCTGTGCGGCGCGTTGGCGGGCAAATTGATCGTAAGGGCCGGAATAAAGCGTCAGTTTGCGGTTTTCCAAGTGCAAAATCGCCCCGACCGAACGGTTTAACAATTCACGGTCATGGCTGATGATCAGCACGGTGTGGGGGTATTTTACCAGATAGGCCTCAAGCCAAAGCGAGCCTTCCAGATCAAGATAGTTGGTCGGCTCATCCAGCAGCAAATAATCCGGCTCAGAAAACAGCACCGCGGCCAGCGCCACGCGCATCCGCCAACCGCCGGAAAAATCCGAACAGGGCTGTTTTTGCTCGGCCGCATCAAATCCCAGACCCTTTAGAATCGAAGACGCGCGCGCCTCGGCGGAATAGGCGTCGATATCGACCAGACGGGTGTGAACCTCGGCAATCCGGTTCGGATCTGTGGCGGTGAGCGATTCGGCGATCAACGCCGCGCGTTCGGTATCGGCGGCCAAAACCGTGTCAATCAAGGACACCTCGTTGCCCGGCACCTCTTGGCTGACGCCGCCCATTTTGGCGCGCGCCGGCATGGTGATGGTGCCATGCTCGGACGGGATATCACCGCGGATTAAGTTAAAAAGCGTGGTTTTACCCGCGCCATTGCGCCCAATCAGGCCAACTTTGTGGCCCGTGGGAATGGTGGCGGAAGCGGACTCAAACAGCGGCTTGCCATCAATTGCGTAATTCAGATCATTAATGCGTAACATAGGCGCGGTCTGCCCTAAGCGGCGGCCAAGGTCAATCACCGCTTTTCAAGGGGCAAAGGGCGTGTTAGCAGGGCGGCGAAATTATCACGGGCTGGGCGGGCTGATCTGCGCGCCCGCCAC
>CAYYXZ010000027.1:0-12742 GCA_964475715.1 uncultured Marinosulfonomonas sp.
CAGCGCCATCGCATCCCCCACGACCCAGTTCAGGCTATCGGCCATTTGCGCGGCGTCGGCACGTTTGGCGCCGGCCACCAGCATTGTTTCGGTTAAATCCAGCACTGTGGCGTGGGCCGTTCCTGTTGCGCCTGTTTTCGTACCTGCGCGTTTTAGAAAACGAAACGAAATATCGCCAGTGCCGCCCGCCACATCCAGCAGTTTTTGACCGGCGCGTGGTGCCAGCCAATTCATCATCGCATCTTTCCAGATCCGGTGAATTCCCATCGACATTGCATCATTCATCACATCGTATTTCGACGCAACATTGGAAAACACGCCGTGGACCATTGCGGCCTTTTCGTCCTCGGCTACGGTTTTAAACCCGAAGTGGGTGGTTTTATCTGCGGTCTTGCTCATTGCTTCATCGTCCTTGATACTTGCAACCCTTATAATGACCCTGTCGCGCGATACAATGAAAGTCACACCAGATGCCGGAATTACCCGAAGTCGAAACCGTCCGTCGCGGGCTTTTGCCCGTAATGCAAGGCAAACAGATTATCCGCGCCCAAGTGCGCCGCCCCGATCTGCGCTGGCCCTTCCCTGATGATATGGCGGGGCGTTTGACGGGCAAAACCATTCAACGGTTGCGGCGGCGATCAAAATATATTCTGGCAGATCTGGATTCGGGGGAAACCTTGCTGATCCATCTGGGGATGTCTGGAAAGATGCTGATTTCAAAACCGGATCACCCGGACATTCAAAAACATGACCACGTGATTTTCCATATGCAAGATGATGCGCGGGTGGTTTTTAACGATGTGCGCCGCTTTGGCGCGATGGATTTAGCCCCGACAGATTCGCTTGATACGCATAAATTGCTGGCCGAAATTGGCCCCGAGCCTTTGGGCAATAGCTTTGATGAACCTTATTTGGTGGCCCGTCTAAAAGGAAAAAACAGCCCGATTAAAAATGTGCTTCTGGATCAACGTATCGTTGCCGGTTTGGGCAATATCTATGTTTGCGAAGTATTATTGCGGGCCGGCATTTCGCCGATTTGCAGGGCGGGGCAATTATCGGCATCTAAAATACGCTCTTTGGTGCCGATTATTCGTGATGTTTTATCTGAAGCCATCGAATCGGGTGGATCCTCCTTGAAAGATTACCGTCAGGCCGACGGCGAGCTGGGCTATTTCCAGCACAGTTTCAAAGCTTACGGGCGTGAAGGAAAACCCTGTGTAACTACAGGATGTAATGGTAAAATCTTGCGAATCGTTCAATCCGGAAGATCCACATTTTACTGTGCGCAATGCCAAAGATAGCTTGATCAGGCGTTAAAGAATGATAAGAAATTGTCTTGAATTGAAACAACATGGCAAAAATTTATGGCTTATCAAACGCTAAACGTTGAAACAGCAGACCACGTAACACTTATTACGCTGAACCGTCCAAAGGCGTTGAATGCGCTGAATTCTGAATTGTTGGGCGAATTGGCTGCGGCATTAAAAGCCGCCGAAGAAAATAAGAAGGTGCATTGCATCGTTATTACCGGCTCGGAAAAGGCTTTTGCGGCCGGTGCCGACATCACGGAAATGGCCAATAAAAGCTTTGTCGATATGTTTATGTCTGATTTTTTTGGCAAGGAAACCGATCAGATTCTGAAAACCAGAAAACCGGTTATTGCGGCTGTTGCAGGCTATGCGCTGGGCGGTGGTTGCGAATTGGCGATGATGTGCGATTTTATAATTGCGGCAGATACAGCCAAGTTTGGCCAGCCCGAAATCAATTTGGGCGTGGTCGCCGGAATTGGCGGAACACAGCGCCTGACGCGTTTTGTCGGTAAATCCAAATCCATGGAAATGCACCTGACCGGGCGCTTTATGGATGCAGACGAGGCAGAGCGCGCGGGCTTGGTCAGCCGTGTGGTGCCCGCTAAAAAGCTAATGGAAGAAACCATGGAGGCCGCCCACAAGATTGCGCAAAAATCCATGCTGACGGTTATGGCTGTCAAAGAAGCGGTAAACCGTTCCTATGAAACCACCTTGACTGAGGGGCTGTTATTTGAGCGCCGTCTGTTTCATTCGCTTTTCGCCACCGAGGACCAATCCGAGGGTATGAACGCATTTTTAGAAAAACGCGAAGCACGGTTTCGCGGCAAATAGCTGCTGTCGGAATTTTTTGACTTTCATTCCGGCTGATTCTATTTTATAGGCCGAGGCACATGCGTGTGAGGCCCGTTCTGGCCGGAACGACCGGTATAAACCCGGACGGGGATCTTGCACCGAAATATAGTACAGAAATATAGCATTGACCCCGGAAAGGGACCCGACACATGGCAAATACGCCTCAGGCAAAAAAGCGCGCCCGTCAAAACGAGATCCGCTTTCAGATAAACAAAGCACGCCGCTCACGCGTCCGCACATTTTTGCGCAAAGTAGAAGAAGCAATCGAATCCGGTGACAAAGAGTCCGCAACGAGTGCGCTTCGGGCGGCACAGCCTGAATTGATGCGCGGTGTCAGCCGTGGAATTTTCCACAAAAACACAGTTGCGCGTAAAATGTCGCGTTTGTCTTCGCGGGTAAAAGCACTATCTTAAAATCTATACGTTTTAAAGTTTTTAAGGACGCAGGCCACAAGCTTGCGTCCTTTTGCTGTTTTTAGATTACAGTTGTCACCGTATTTATTGAATAATTTTTAGATCAAACAGATTCGATTTAACTATCTTTGAGTCAAGATCGAAGTTCTGTTGCGTGATCATGTTTTACCTTGCTAACTTAGCCAAGCGATTCACATCGTCTTGGGGGGACATTAGGCCCGGCAATATCTGGAAGATACCAAAAGCGACTTTTTTACTTTGGTGTCTAGCATCGAAAATATGCTGCCGGTTTGTTTACTATTGTCTATTATCAGACCTGTTTATGGTCTTGGTGTTTGGAGTGAGGGTGCAAGGACAGCAGCTGTTTCGGCTGCTCCTAGGTGCCGTTTCTGTCTGACAACCCATATTGCTGTAGGTGCCAATTGGTGCACTGGCTGTTTTAGGCCGGGCTAAACTGTTGGGCGGTTTGTGATGCGCAGGAAATGTAAAGGCGCCGAATTTGCAGCAAATTTGTTGCAGATATTTAGATGAAATAAGATAGCTTTAGCGGGTAGAATAATGACGAAAAATATGTGGAATGAAATCTGCCAGCAGCTGCAAGAAACAATTGGGTCTAACAATTATTCCACATGGATAGAGCCGCTTGAATTTTCCAGCCTTGCAGATGGCGTTGCCACTTTTTTTGTGCCCACACAATTTTTTGGTAACTGGATGCGCCGCAATTTTTCCGACCAGATAAAGCATCTTTTAAACACAACAGGCACAGCCGTCACCCGGGTAGAATTTATCGTTGCAAAAAACACGCCCGCCAAGGCATCAGCCGTCGCCAAATCGGGGACCACAACCCGCGCCAACCCTAAACCGTTAACGGCTGAAATCGGCGCATCGCTGGATTCACGTTTTACCTTTGATCGCTTTGTCGTTGGCAAACCAAACGAGCTAGCCCACGCCGCCGCCAAGCGCGTTAGCGAAGGTGGGCCGGTTACGTTTAACCCGCTGTTTTTATATGGCGGCGTTGGTCTTGGAAAAACCCACCTGATGCATGCGATTGCCCATGACCTGAAGCGGCGCCAACCCGATTTAAACGTGATTTATCTTTCGGCTGAACAATTCATGTATAGCTTTGTGCAATCCTTGCGTGATCGCAAGATGATGGATTTCAAACAAATGTTCCGCTCGGTTGATGTTTTAATGGTGGATGACGTGCAGTTTATTGCCGGAAAAAACAGCACTCAAGAGGAATTCTTTCATACCTTTAACGCGCTGGTTGATCAGAATAAACAAATCATCATTTCAGCCGATCGCGCCCCTGGCGAAATTCAGAAGCTTGAAGAGCGGATCAAATCACGGCTGCAATGCGGGCTGGTGGTTGACCTGCACCCAACAGATTACGAATTGCGCCTGAGCATCTTGCAGCAAAAAGTGCAATATTACCGCGAGCAATATAACGGTCTGGTTTTGGCCGATGGCATACTTGAATTTCTGGCCCAGCGCATTACCAGCAACATTCGCGTTCTGGAGGGTGCCTTGACCCGTCTGTTTGCCTTTGCCTCGCTGGTGGGTCGCGAGATCACGCTGGAATTGGCGCAGGACTGTCTGGCCGATATTCTGCGGGCCTCGGATCGCAAAGTCACAATCGGCGAAATTCAACGCAAGGTTAGCGAACATTACAATATTCGCCTTAGCGACATGATCGGCCCGCGCCGGATGCGCACCCTTGCGCGCCCGCGTCAAATTGCGATGTATCTGGCCAAACAGCTGACATCGCGCTCCTTGCCTGAAATCGGGCGTCACTTTGGCGGGCGCGATCACACCACCGTCATGCACGGCGTGCGCAAAATAGAAGAGCTAAAAGCGCTGGACAGCCAAATTTCCGATGATCTGGTGCTATTAAGACGTTCTTTAGAGGCATAAGCCCTTGACGCGGCGGCCAATTCGGCGGAAATTCTCACAAAAGACTTGAGCAGGGCGTGAAATAGGTTAATTTTAATGCCCCGATACCATGTAGGAGTTACGGCAATGAAAATCAGTATTGAGCGCGCCGCGTTGTTGAAGGCCGTATCCCAAGCCCAGTCCGTGGTTGAACGGCGCAACACCATTCCGATCCTTGCCAATGTGCTGATCGAAGCCGCGGATGAAACCGTCAGTTTCCGCGCCACCGATTTGGATATCGAAGTGGTTGATAAATCCATCGGCCAAGTCGAGCGCGCCGGGGCAACCACGGTTTCGGCCGTAATGTTGCATGAAATTGTGCGCAAATTGCCCGACGGGGCATTGGTGCAATTGGCCGATGATGGCACCTCGGGTCGTTTAACCATCGAGGCCGGGCGCTCGAAGTTTTCCTTGGCCACATTGCCAAAAGAAGATTTTCCGGTGATGGCTTCTTCGGAATATGCCTCGAATTTTTCGGCCGATTCACAAGTTTTGCGCCGTCTGTTTGATAAGACCAAATTTGCCATTTCCACCGAAGAAACCCGTTATTATCTGAACGGCGTTTATATGCATGTATCCGAAGTGGATGGCGGCAAAACCTTGCGTTGTGTGGCGACAGATGGTCACCGTTTGGCCCGCATTGACGCCGATCTGCCGGATGGGGCCGCCAACATGGCTGGCGTGATTGTGCCGCGCAAAACGGTGAATGAATTGCGCAAATTGCTGGATGTGGATGATGTAAAAATTGCCGTGTCGGTTTCGGAAACCAAGGTGCGGTTTGCCACGTCGGAAATCACGCTGACATCCAAGGTGATCGACGGAACTTTCCCCGATTACACCCGCGTCATTCCGTCGGGAAACACCAAAAAACTAGAGGTGGACGCGGCTGAATTTGCCCGCGCGGTTGATCGTGTGGCAACGGTTTCTTCCGAGCGTTCGCGCGCTGTAAAGTTAACGCTGGACGAAGATCGTTTGATCCTGTCGGTCAATGCCCCCGACAGCGGTGCGGCCGAAGAAGAGCTGGCCGTGGCCTATGCTGACGAGCCGCTGGAAATCGGGTTTAACGCCAAATACCTGCTGGAAATTGCCAATCAGGTCGATCGCGAAAATGCAGTGTTTCTGTTCAATTCCTCGGGTGATCCAACCTTGATGCGCGAAGGCAATGACACATCGGCCGTTTACGTTGTGATGCCGATGCGCGTGTGACGAAGTTACGTCTAAAAGAGCTACGGCTTTCACATTTCCGGTCGCACAAAGCGCTGAATATTACGCTTGATCAACGTCCCGTGGCAATTTACGGGGCCAATGGCACGGGCAAAACCAACATTTTAGAAGCCGTCTCGATGCTATCGCCCGGCCGTGGTTTGCGCCGGGCCAAGGTTGATGAAATCAGTCGAAAACCCGAAGATGTGGGTTGGAAGGTTCACGCAATTTTGCAAAGCCTGCACCAGATTCACGAGGTCGAAACCTGGTCTGAAAACGGTGCCGCGCGCAATGTTCAGATTGACAGCAAAGCTGCATCGCAAGTGGCGCTGGGCCGTATCGCCCGCATTTTATGGCTGGTGCCGTCAATGGATCGGTTGTGGCTTGAAGGTGCCGAGGGGCGGCGCCGGTTTTTAGACCGGATGACAATGAGCTTTGAGCCAACCCATGCCGACGTGGTTTTGAGCTATGAAAAAGCCATGCGAGAACGCAACCGGTTGTTAAAAGACAATCAGCGCGATGGTGCGTGGTATGGTGCGCTTGAGGCGCAAATGGCCCAAGCGGGGGCAAAAATGCACCAGAATCGCAAAGCCGCGATTGCCCAACTTATTGCGGCGCAAGACAAGGCAAAAACCGCTTTTCCTACAGCCGGTTTGAAGTTGGTCCATGCCGAACTTGCAGATGCATTGGAAAATGAAGCCGATTTGTTGTGCGCTTTTGCTGAAAACCGTTCGCGCGACTTTCTGGCCGGTCGCACGCTTATCGGGCCGCACAGGGCCGATCTTTTTGCAGAATACCTCGCCAAGGGTGTGCCTGCGCGCGATTGCTCAACAGGCGAGCAAAAGGCGCTTTTGGTGTCGTTGATTTTGGCCAATGCGCGCGCCTTGAAAGCCGAAATCGGGGCGCCGCCAATTCTGTTACTTGATGAAATTTCGGCCCATCTTGATGCCGACAGACGCGGCGCGGTTTATGATGAAATCTGTGCCTTGGATGCGCAGGCATGGATGACAGGCACCGGCGCTGAATTGTTCGATGTGTTGGGCGATCGGGCGATGTATCTGGAAGTTAGCGAGGATGCGGGCAGCTCATCTGTATCAAAAATATCCAGCTCTTAAATATTGCCTCATCTGCGTGACATTGCCCTGAAATGCCCGTATAAATCCCGCAAATGAACAAGGAATATACGCGTGTCAGATAACAATCAAAAACCAGAAGAATACGGTGCCGATTCTATCAAGGTTCTCAGAGGCTTAGAGGCCGTTCGCAAGCGCCCCGGCATGTATATCGGCGACACTGATGATGGCTCTGGCCTGCATCATATGGTTTATGAGGTGGTGGATAACGGCATTGACGAAGCCCTGGCCGGTCACGCCGATGCTGTTAGCGTCACAATCCATGCGGATTCATCGATTTCGGTTAGCGATAATGGCCGCGGAATCCCTGTGGGCATTCACGAGGAAGAAGGCGTTTCGGCGGCCGAAGTGATTATGACCCAACTGCACGCGGGCGGTAAATTTGACAGCAATTCCTACAAGATTTCCGGCGGTCTGCATGGCGTGGGTGTGTCGGTGGTGAATGCGCTGTCTGAATGGCTGGAGCTGCGGATCTGGCGTGATGGCAAAGAACATATCGCCCGCTTTGAGCATGGCGATACGGCCAAATCTCTGGAGGTGGTTGGTGATGCACACGGGCGCACCGGCACCGAAGTGCGATTTATGGCCTCGACCAATACATTTTCCAACCTTGAATATAGTTTTAACACGCTGGAAAATCGTCTGCGCGAACTGGCCTTTCTAAATTCCGGTGTGCGGATTATTTTAACCGATGATCGCCCCACCGAGTCGCTGAAATCCGAGCTGTTTTACGAAGGTGGCGTGCGTGAGTTTGTGCGTTATCTGGATCGCTCCAAGACCGGAATGTTGCCTGACCCAATATTTTTCATCGGCGAAAAGGACGATATTATCGTTGAGGTCGCGATGTGGTGGAATGACAGTTACCATGAAAATGTGCTGCCCTTTACCAACAATATTCCGCAACGTGATGGCGGTGCCCATTTGGCCGGTTTTCGTGGCGCGCTGACCCGCACGATTAACAATTATGCGCAATCCAGCGGCATTGCCAAAAGAGAGAAAATCAATTTTACCGGCGATGATGCCCGCGAGGGTTTGACGTGTGTTTTATCCATCAAAGTCCCGGACCCAAAATTTTCCAGCCAAACCAAAGACAAGCTGGTTTCCTCCGAAGTGCGCCCTGCCGTCGAGGGGTTGGTGAACGAAAAGCTGGCCGAATGGTTCGAGGAAAATCCGGCCGCCGCCAAGATGATCGTTTCCAAAATAGTCGAGGCCGCACATGCGCGCGAAGCGGCCCGCAAGGCCCGCGAATTGACGCGGCGCAAAACCGCGATGGATGTGAATTTTCTGGCGGGCAAGCTCAAGGATTGTTCCGAAAAAGACCCCTCGAAAACCGAAGTCTTTTTGGTGGAGGGTGACAGCGCTGGCGGTTCAGCCCAGACGGGTCGTGACCGGATGACGCAAGCCGTGTTGCCGCTACGTGGCAAGATTTTGAATGTAGAGCGCGCGCGGTTTGACCGGATGTTGGCCAGTCAGGAAATCGGCAATCTGGTGATGGCGCTGGGCACCGGCATTGGCCGCGAGGAATTTGATATTTCCAAACTGCGCTATCATAAAATTGTTATCATGACCGATGCCGATGTGGATGGCGCCCACATTCGCACCCTGCTTTTGACATTTTTCTTTCGCCACATGCCCGAATTGATCGAGGGCGGCTATCTTTATATTGCCCAGCCGCCGCTGTTCAAGGTTAGCCGTGGTAAATCCGAGGTTTATTTGAAAGACCAGCCCGCGCTTGATGATTATCTGATCGAGCAAGGTATTGATGGCGCGATTTTGCGTCTGGATTCAGGCGAGGAAATCAGCGGTCAGGATCTGCTGCGCGTGGTAGGAGAAGCCCGCCAGACCCGCCGCATTCTAGAGGCATTTCCAACCCATTATCCGCGCCATATTTTAGAACAAACCGTAATTGCAGGCGGCTTTATCACCGGTCAGGTTGACGCCGATTTGCAAGGCGTGGCCGATGCGGTTGCCACCCGGCTGGATCTGATTGCCCAAGAATACGAGCGCGGCTGGAAAGGCCGGCCAACGCAGGATCACGGCATCCGCCTGACCCGGATGTTGCGCGGGGTGGATGAAATACGCACATTGGATGGCCGCGTTTTGCGTTCTGGCGAGGCACGCAAGCTAGGCTCGATGACCGATGTATTGCAAGATATTTATGCCCAGCCCGCCAAATTGGTGCGCAAAGATCGCGAATCACCTATTTTTGGCCCTCTTGATTTGCTTTACGCCATTCTGACCGAAGGCGAAAAAGGCTTGTCGCTTCAGCGCTACAAAGGCTTGGGCGAAATGAACCCTGACCAGCTTTGGGAAACCACGCTGGATCCCGAGGCGCGTGTTTTTCTACAGGTAAAGATTGAAGATATGGCCGAGGCCGATGATCTGTTCACCAAACTTATGGGTGATGTGGTCGAACCGCGGCGTCAGTTTATTCAGGATAATGCGCTGAATGTGGAAAATCTGGATTTTTAAGGATATTCTTTAAACTCGAGGCCAGCAATGACCAATGCCTTAATCATCATCGACGTGCAAAATGATTTCTGCCCCGGCGGCTCTTTGGCTGTGGCCGGAGGTGATGAAATTATTCCTCTGATCAACAGCATGATGGCCGATTTTGACGCCTGCATTTTCACTCAGGATTGGCACCCTGCCGGCCATTCCTCGTTTGCCAGCAGCCATGCGCAGCGCAACCCTTACGAAATGATCAACATGCCTTACGGGCCGCAAGTTTTATGGCCGGATCATTGCATTCAAGGCAGCCAAGGCGCCGAATTTCATCCCGATTTACAAACGGAACGCGCCGATATGATTATTCGCAAAGGTTATAATCCCGGCATCGATAGCTACTCGGCGTTCTTTGAAAATGACCACAAAACCCCGACAGGGCTGCAAGGCTATTTGCGCACCCGTGGCATTAACACCTTGACAATGGTTGGGCTTGCCACGGATTTCTGTGTGCAATACTCTGCCTTGGATGCAGCTAGATTGGGCTTTCAGATAACTGTTCTGGAAAACGCCTGCCGAGCCATTGATCTGGACGGATCGCTTGCTGCAGCGCGCATCGCAATGCTGGATGCAGGCGTTAAACTGGAGCCTTAAAACATGCCTGATATCGCCACCCGCGTTTATAACCATAAATGGCAGATCGACCCGATTGTGCGGTCTCTGATTGACACCGATTTTTATAAATTGCTGATGTGCCAATCGGTATTTCGCAACAAACCCGACACTAATGTTACCTTTGCCCTGATCAATCGCTCTAAACATATCCGTCTGGCCGATCTGATTGATGAGGGCGAGCTGCGCGAACAACTGGATCATATTCGCTCACTTTCTCTGTCGCGCGGTGAAAGCACTTGGCTGCGTGGCAATACATTTTACGGCAAACGCCAGATGTTCAGTTCCGATTTTATGGAATGGTTTGAGGGCATGCGCCTGCCGCCGTATCACCTTGAAAAACATGACGGGCAATACCGGTTGACGTTCGAGGGCAAGTGGCACGAAGTGATGCTCTGGGAAATTCCGGCGCTGGCTGTGTTGATGGAATTGCGGTCGCGAACAGTTTTGAAAAAAATGGATAAGTTCGAGCTGCAGGTGCTTTATGCCCGCGCCATGACAAAACTGTGGGAAAAGGTTGAAAAACTGCGCGGGCTTGAGCGCTTGCGGCTGGCCGATTTTGGCACCCGGCGCCGGCATAGTTTTCTGTGGCAAGACTGGTGTGTGCAGGCGATGCACGAGGGCTTGGGTAAAAACTTTGTCGGCACATCCAATTGCCTGATCGCCATGCGCCGCGAGGTCGAGGCGATTGGCACAAATGCCCATGAGTTGCCAATGGTTTACGCCGCACTGTCCAAAACGGATGATGCGTTAAGACACGCCCCTTATCAGGTTTTGTCTGATTGGCAGGATGAACATGATGGCAATTTGCGCATCATTTTACCTGACACATATGGCACCAAAGGTTTTCTTGAAAATGCCCCGGATTGGCTGGCGGGCTGGACGGGCATTCGCATTGATAGTGGTGATCCTGCCACTGGCGCTGAAACCGCGATTAACTGGTGGAAAGATCGCGGCGAAGATCCGGCCACGAAAATGGTGATTTTTTCGGACGGTCTGGATGTTGATAAAATAATAGAGCTGCAAAATCAATTTAGCGGCAGGGTTCGGCCATCATTTGGTTGGGGCACGTTAATGACAAATGATTTCCGCGGATTGACCCCCAATGACAGCCTTGCGCCATTTTCAATCGTTTGCAAGGCCATTAGCGCCAATGGAAATCCCACTGTAAAACTGTCCGATAACCCCAACAAGGCCATGGGGCCGGACAATGAAATTGCCCGCTACAAACGTGTGTTCGAGGTGGGTGAACAAGAAGTGCAAGAAATCGTGGTTTAGGAGTCTGGAAATAATGGTGTCCCTGCCATAAAACATGACGCGGCCCGAACGGCCCGATCAGCGTAATCAGCCAACACAGGATCATCGGCGGCATATCTGTCGATGGCCCAACCACAAGAAGCAAGCGTTCGCATCACGGTGAACAGCGGTAAAATTCGGGCCTCCTCTGCACTTAGGCCATAGCCTTGGGTCAATGCTGCCGCCAGCTTTCCAGCCCTTGCCCGGCCCCAGATTTGTGACATGGCAACGCCCAGATCATACATTCTAAAACCATAAACCCCGTCATCAAAATCAATCAGGGTCACAGTGTCACCAACGGCCAGCACATTTTCGCTTAGCGCATCGGCATGGATCAGGCCAAAGTCAGCGCCACCTGCCTGATATGCCGTAAATATGCTGTGCAAACGGTCGCGTGTGTAAAGCAACAGCTCTTTATTTGGCAGTGTTAGAGACGGATTTTCCCAAAACCTCCCCCAATTAGGATTATCCCCCAACAGGGCATCAATATCCAGAACCGTGCGCTCAAAACCATCATGCAAATCCAGCGCATCGCTTAGTTTATGCAGTTGGGCAAGCTCTGAGCCAAGCGCTGAAAAGAGGCGCAATTGCATTTCTTCGCCCCATTCTTCTGCAATCCCGCCATCGCCCAAAGGCACGCCCTCAACCCAGGTCACAATCGAAGCCATGCGCCCGGCCTCATCAACTTTTGCTATTAAATCGCCGTCTTTGGTGGCAATTGGACGGGGCAATTTCATGCCCGCTTTGTCCAGCCCTTCTGACCAAATCAGCTCTGAGCGGATTGCTTCATCGGTCTGGTATCCGGGCCGGTGCAGGCGCAATGCCGCGCGGCCACCATCGGGCGAAATAACCTCGAACACCGCATTTTCGCGATTTTTGATCAGACGCGGGGTGCAATCAGGCAAATCCCACGCACGCAATGCGGCATTGGCAAATTTAGTTGCATCTTCATTGTTCATTCGGCTAAAACCTCGGTAAATGCAGCATCCATAACGTCGATCAGTAAATCAATATTTCCACGCGAAAATACACAAGGCGGGCGTATTTTCAACGTGTTATCATAGCGGCCAACGGTGCTTAATAAAACCCTGCGCCGACGCATTGCATTAACTATTTTCAATGCCAGAGCAGATGCAGGATTGCCGTCTTGCATCAGCTCAAGGCCAAAAAACAAACCGGCCCCGCGAATATCTGCAATCACGTCATATTTTGCGGCCAAATCTTTCAGCCGGATCAGCCCGTATTGCCCGACTTTAGCGGCATTATCAGGCAGATTTTCCGACTCGATAACCTCAAGCGTTGCCAGTGCCGCCGCTGCACTTACCGGATTTCCGCCAAAAGTGTTGAAGTATTTGAAAGCATCCTGAAAAGCCTCGAGTATTTCCAGCCGCGTAATCGTTGCCGCCACAGGATGCCCGTTTGCCATCGGTTTGCCCAGCGTCACAATATCAGGCGCAAAACCCAACCTTTCATGCCCCCACCAATG
>CAYYXZ010000028.1:0-12643 GCA_964475715.1 uncultured Marinosulfonomonas sp.
AACTCAGCTTGGCCCGGATAAACACCTGCCGTCATTCCCGCAATCCATGCAACCCCCAGCGCGGTGGTTTCCAGAGCGGTCGGGCGATCCACCTGTGCGCCCAAAATATCGGCTAAAAACTGCATGGTCCAATCACTGGCCGCCATGCCGCCATCCACCCGCAAAACGGCATCGCCGGTTTGCCAATCGGCCTGCATCGCCTCTAGCAAATCGCGGGTTTGATAACCCACACTTTCCAACGCGGCCTTGGCCATTTCCGCAGGTCCGGTGCCACGCGTTAAACCAAACACAGCGCCACGGCAGTGCGCATTCCAGTAGGGCGCGCCAAGGCCGGTAAAGGCAGGAACCATCACTATATTTTGGGTTTGATCCGCGTTTTCAGCCAGGTTTTGCGTTTGGGCAGCATCCTCAATAACCCCCAGACCGTCACGCAGCCATTGCACAGCCGCACCGGCAATAAAAATCGAGCCCTCCAGCGCGTAAGTCGTCACGCCGTCAAACTGATAGGCAATTGTGCCCAGCAGCCGTTTTTTGCTTTGCACCAGATCGTGACCGGTATTGAGCAGCGCAAAACAGCCGGTGCCGTAGGTGGATTTCATCATGCCCGGTTCAAAACAGGCTTGACCCACCGTGGCCGCCTGCTGATCGCCGGCCACACCGCAAATCGCAATATTTCCACCAAATTCAGTGGTTTGGCCAAAATCTCCGTTGCAATCACGCACCTCGGGCAGCATCGCCATCGGCACATCCAGCAGGGCGCAGATTTCTGTATCCCAATGCCCGTCACGAATATTGTAAAGCAGGGTGCGCGCCGCATTTGTAGCGTCAGTGGCATGCACCCGCCCCCCCGTCAGCCGCCAGATTAGGTAACAATCCACCGTGCCAAACAGCAAATCACCCGCCTCGGCCCGCCTGCGCGCACCCGTCACATTATCCAGCAGCCATTTCAGTTTGGTGCCCGAAAAATACGGATCCAGCAACAGGCCGGTTTTGTAAGTGATGCTGGTTTCGTGACCGGCCGTTTTTAAAGCCTCGCAAATATCGGCTGTGCGCCGGTCTTGCCAAACGATTGCATTGTGGATCGGCGCGCCGGTGTTTTTATCCCAGACAATCGTGGTTTCGCGTTGATTGGTGATGCCGATGGCCGCGATATCGGCGGCTGTAATGCCCAGTTTTTGCATTGCCGAGCGCGCCGTGCCTAAAACGGTTTGCCATAAATCTTCGGGGTTATGTTCGACCCAGCCGGAGCGTGGAAAATGCTGCGGAAATTCCTGCTGTGCGCTGGCCGCAACCCGCATATTGCCGTCAAATAAAATCGTGCGTGATGATGTGGTGCCTTGGTCTATTGCCATTACATAAGTCATGCCGGCCCTCCTTTTCCTTAACAATAACAGCAAATAAAAAAGGCGCGCCAGTCACCTGATGCGCCTTTTCCAAATCAAACCAAACAGCCTATTTCCGCGTAATGCGGCCATCCATGTAAGGTGTGTAATCGCCATGCGCCGCCATATATTCGGCCATTACATCCGCCAGATCAGGGCCAAAATCATAGGCGTTCATGCCGTCGGTGGTAAATATTTTATAACCATCGCCGCCACCGCGCACATAATTATTGGTCACAACACCGTAAATTTTATCAGGGTCAATCGGCGCCCAACCATCGCCATCGGCCACCAGAACCTCGACAATGCGCCCCTCATTTGGCGCGACATTTGCATCCCAAGTGAACTTGATACCGGCGACCTGAGGGAAACGTCCCTTGACTTCCTCAACCTGACTAACGCCATTTTCAAGCGCCGCAATCACGCCCGATCCCTTGATCTGAAAGGTTGAAAGCGTGTTCTGAAACGGCAGCACGCCCAGAACTTCGCCCATCGTGACTTCGCCTTTGTCAATCGATGCACGGATGCCGCCAGAATTGGCAATCGCAATCGAAATCCCCTGATCCTTGACCCGCGCCAGCATGGAATCGGCCACCAGATTGCCCATTTCGCATTCTTTAACCCGGCAATTGTCGCGGTTGCCGTCAATTGGCGCAGCGGCCGAAGCCACCACATTTTGACGGATTTTTTCAAGCGGCACGGCCAGTTCGCTAATTCGGGCCTTGGTGGCGCTATCTTCTACAACTTCTGCGCTCATGATAATCGGCTCGCCTACGGCCTCGGTGATGTTGCCATCGGCGTCAAATGTCACATTCAATTCACCCAGAAATTTACCATAGGCATAGGCCTGCACAATCGCGGTGTTGTTAACCATGGTCGGGTAGGGGCCTTTGGCTTTGTCCGAAACATTGGACAGGTAAGTATTTGAATGTCCACCAACAATCACATCAACTCCGGTGGTTTCGGCCGCAATGCGTTTATCCACTTTGTAACCCGAATGCGATAAAACGATGATTTTATTAACACCTTGGGCTGTCATTTTATCGACCTCGGCCTGAACGGCAGCCACCGGATCGCCAAAGATGATATTGGGGCCGGGACTGGCCAATTCGTGGGTGTCTTCGGGCGTCAAACCAATCAGGCCCAACTTTTCACCGCCACGCTCGATCACCACAGATTTTGGCAGTTTTCCGGCCAGCAGCGGCTCGCGGGTAATATCGGCGTTTGACATCAGAATGGGGAAATTCAGCGCATCCATAAAGCCGCGCAAAACTTCGGGGCCGTCGTCAAATTCGTGATTGCCCACGGTCATCGCGTCATAGCCCATTTTATTCATCATTTCGGCGGCAACTTTGCCCTTGTAATAGGTGTAAAACAGTGTGCCTTGAAACTGATCACCGCCATCAACCAGAATACTGTTGTTGCTGCGCGCGCGGGCCTCGGCGATGGCTGTGATCAGGCGGGCTGATCCGCCAAAACATTTACCCTCAAGGTTTTTTTCCTCTGAGCAGCTCGAATCGAATTTACTGATCGGCTCAAAGCGCGCATGAAAATCATTGGTGTGCAAAATGGTCAGCGAATAATCCGCCACAGCCATACTTGCCCCAAAGGTTAACGCAGCCGCGGCCGCTGTGGTTTTTAGAATAAAACGCCTTATCATAAAGAATCCTCCCGCTGGATTGTTTTGGCTCATGGGCTATCGTGGCAATGTCGCTGCCAAGAGTCAAAGCCTTGACGATTTTAATTTGAACAGGCATTTGAAGGATATGCAGATTTATAAAATATTCCTAAAGCCCGAATGGGTTGAATTAGACACCAAAGGTCAAACCGATGGCGCGCCGGTTGATCTGGCCGATGGTTTCATTCATTTTTCCACCGCAGCCCAAGCGGGCGAAACCGCCGCCAAATATTTCTCGGGTATTGACGGGTTGATGCTGGTTGCCTTTGAGGCCAAACAGATGGGCGACGATCTGAAATGGGAGCCTTCGCGCGGTGGCGATCTGTTCCCGCATCTTTACCGCGCTTTGCGGCGGGACGAAGTGCTTTGGGCCAAGCCCCTTCCTTTTGAGAAAGCCGCGCATATTTTTCCGCCAGAACTTACACAGGAAATAACATGAACTTCTTTGAACGCATCGGCATTAAAGCGCTGCATGATTTTAACCCCGAACGTGCCCACGCTTTGTCGCTCAAGGCGCTGAACACCGGGCTTGTTCCGCTACCCGGCGTGTTCAGCACAAGGCGTTTAAAAACCAAAATTGCGGGCCTTACTTTGCCTAATCCTGTTGGTTTAGCGGCCGGTTTTGATAAAAATGCGATGGTAATTTCCCCGCTATCGCGCGCCGGTTTTGGCTTTCTCGAAGTCGGTGCCGCCACCCCGCGCCCGCAGCCGGGAAACCCCAAGCCACGCCTGTTTCGCCTCATCGAAGATCGCGCTGTGATTAACCGGTTCGGGTTTAATAACGATGGCATGAAAATCATTTCAAAGCGGTTAAAAAAGCGTCCAAAAAGGACGGTGATCGGCCTGAATTTGGGTGCAAACAAAGACAGCGATGACCGCGCGGCCGATTTTGCCACCGTTCTGGCCCATTGCGGCAAACATCTGGATTTTGCCACCGTAAATGTGTCCTCGCCCAACACCGAAAAACTGCGCGATTTGCAAGGCAAGGCGGCGCTGACGGCCCTGCTAAACGGCGTGATGAAAACCCGCAATGACCTTGCCCGCCCAATCCCTGTTTTCCTGAAAATCGCGCCGGATTTAACCGAAACAGAGCTGGCCGAAATTGCCCAAGTTGCCATCGACACCGGCATTGACGCAATCATCGCCACCAACACCACGCTTTGCCGCGACGGGCTGAGCAGCAAGCACCGCGATCAGGCCGGCGGGTTGTCCGGCGCGCCGTTATTTGAAAAATCCACCCGTGTTTTGGCGCAGCTTAGCGCTTTGACAGATGGCAAAATTCCTTTGATCGGGGTTGGCGGCATTGGCTCGGCCGATCAAGCCTATGCCAAAATCTGCGCCGGTGCCACGGCCGTGCAGCTTTATTCGGCTATGGTTTATCAGGGCCTGTCGCTGGTCACAGAAATTGCCACAGGGCTGGATCGATTGCTGGCCCGTGACGGTTTTGCCAATATTTCCCAAGCCGTGGGCAGCAAACGAAAAGACTGGTTATGACCACAATCTGGCACAACCCGCGCTGCTCGAAATCGCGCGCCACGTTGGCTTTGATTGAAGGCGCCGGCATTCGCCCTGAAATTCGCCTGTATCTCGATCACGCGCCCACCGAATCTGAAATCCGCAACATTCTTGGATTACTGAATATCACAGCGGCAGGGCTAATCCGAAAAGGCGAAACATTGTTCAGAGAACTTGGACTGAAAGATGCCGGCGAGCAGGCGCTGATTAAGGCGATGGCGCAAAACCCCAAACTCATTGAGCGCCCCGTAGTTTTGGCAAATGGCAAAGCCGCCCTTGGCCGTCCGCCGGAATCCGTTCTTAAAATCCTCTGATCTTCTTCTTTTCTTAAATACCTTCTGAACACCTCTTGCACAGAGCGCGTCTAGCCTTGTTTCTCAATTTCCTGCGGCATTAAAAAATGCCCGGTAGCCTGCGCAAACAGACGTTGGCGATTATCCTGCCAGCCCTCGACATGCACGCTTGCATACCGCCGCCCCGACCGATCAACCCGCGCCCTTGCATAGGCATCGCGCGGCAACCCCGAGCGCAGATAATCAACCGTAAAATCAATCGTCTTGGGCAGACGCGGCATTGTGCCTGCCTGCTCTTTACCGCTTTCCATATCAGCCCAAAGCATCGACCAGCTTAGCCCGATCACCGCCGTAATTTCCAAAAACGCGGCCGTCACCCCGCCGTGAATGGCCGGTAACATCGGGTTGCCGATCAGCTTTTCATCAAATGGCAAGACGGCGGTTAATTCATCGCCCCGTCGATCAAACTGAACACCTAAAAAATTGATATAGGGCACACCCTCGACCAACGATTTTAACGCGGCATCACGGCGTTGTTTGATAACTTGCACGGATTCAGGGGGTTTGCGGTTCATGATTTGGTCTCCAATTCGCGCTGAATGGTAAACGTGGCCGTCGCGGTTGCCACGGGGTTTGCCGCATCATCATCCGTTGCCGTAGCCCGCACAAAGGCCACGTTACGCGTTACATGGTAACATTCTGCATGCGCCCTAATGCGTTGGCCAGGCGTGGCTGCGCGCATGTAATCAATGCGTAAACCCAGCGTGGCCGTGCCCAGACTGGCTGTCGGATGACACATCACAGCCGCTCCGCTACTGGTGTCCATCAAGGCCGAAACCGCCCCGCCGGAAATAACACCGGTTTCAGGATCGCCAATAAAACGCACGTCATAAGCCATCGAAATTTCGGCCCTGCCAGCGCCAATTTCGCCCAGCTCCATACCCAGCGCCTTGAAATGGGGCATGGCCGCGAAAAGCTGATGCACAAACTGGGCGCGCTGTTTTTCTGATGGCTGTTGTGGCATTGGGTTTACCTCGTTTTTTCAGATAGTATTACCTCTGCTCAAATTTGCCGCAAGTGCCATATCGAAAAAGGCACGCCTGATTGTTCTCCAGCTTGATAAATTAAACCCGCAAGACAATTGCAACCGAAGCCTCTTGCGCTTAATCTGTCTGTTAACCAAAGCAGAAAGCCCGCAGATGACCGACACCCCGCTTACCTTTAAAGAGATGTGCGCACGCTTTGACGTGACCCCGCGCACCCTGCGGTATTACGAATATATCGAGCTGCTAAGCCCGCAAAAAGACGGGCGCACCCGCAGCTATGGGCCACGCGAAATTGCCCGCATGGTGCTGATCCTGCGCGGGCGCCGTTTTGGTTTTTCCCTGGAAGAAATCCGCCAATGGCTGGAAATTTACAACCAGCAAGGCACAGAAGCCCAGCAAAAAACCTGGGTTGAAATGGCCGACCGGCAGCTAAACGCGTTGGCAGCGCAGCACAAAGAGCTGGGCGAATCAATAACCGACCTGCAACATTTGCGCGATGATGTGGCGGCCGAATTGAAATCCACAAAATAAGGGTAGGAAATACCTTACCTGCCAAACACAGCGCCTCATTTTGCAGCTTTACGAATATTTCGTGTGACCCTACGTCATGTTTGCTGACGTTTCGTCACTTTGGTTTTGACGCCACGTCACGTTTACGTTTACGTCAATCGGTGTTGTAGACTGGCCAAACCGCCCGCATGTCCTGGGCATAACGAGTGTTTGGACAAAGGAGGCGGCATGAAAGTTGATGATGCAATGACAATTCGCCAAATGTGTGACGAATATGGTGTAACCGCCCGCACGCTTCGATTTTACGAAACCAAAGAGCTTCTGTCGCCGATCCGCGAGGGGCAACGACGGCTTTACACAAAACGCGATCGTGCGCGGCTAAAACTGATTTTGCGCGGCAAGAAATTCGGTTTAAGCCTGGAAAAAATCCGCCAAATGTTAAACCTTTATGACATGGGCGATGCGGGCCAGACCCAACTGGTGCGCTCGCTTGATCTTGCCAATGAGCGGCTTGTTGAATTGACGCAGCAGCGCGACGAGCTAAATCTGGCGCTAGAAGAATTGGCCGGATTGATAAAATGGGGCGAGATCAAAATTCAGTCGCAGGAAACCGCAAATACCAGCTCAGCCTAACTACAAATTTCGGGAGAAACCAAATGCCAAGCTACACAGCGCCGATCAAAGATATCCAGTTCATCATTCAAGAATTGCTGGACGCACCCAACAGCGACATTGCGGGATATGACGAGCTGGAGTCCGATTTTACCGCCGCTGTTTTGGCCGAAGCGGGCAAAGTCGCCAGCGAAGTTCTGGCCCCGATCAACGCATCGGGCGATGCCGAGGGATGTCGTTTGGAAAACGGGCTGATCAGCACGCCAAAAGGTTTTAAAGAGGCCTTTGAGGTGATGAAAGAAGGTGGTTGGACCGGTCTGGATTGTGACCCTGATTATGGCGGCCAAAACATGCCCTACCTTTTGGGCACGGCTGTTGGCGAAATTTTTTCCGGTGCAAATCAAGCATTTACGATGTATCAGGGCCTAACGCACGGGGCCTATTCGGCGATCCACGCGCATGGCTCTGATGAACTAAAGGCCCGGTTTTTGCCTAAAATGGTGTCTTGTGAATGGACCGGCACCATGAATTTGACGGAATCCCATTGCGGCACCGATCTGGGCCTGATGCGCACCAAGGCCGACCCGCAAAACGATGGCAGCTATAAAATCACCGGCGAGAAAATCTTTATCTCGGCAGGCGATCATGATCTTTCGGATAACACAATCCATCTGGTTTTGGCCAGAATCGCTGACGCACCTGACGGGATCAAAGGTGTTTCGCTGTTCATCGTGCCGAAATATATCGTCAATGATGACGGTAGCCTTGGCGATGCCAACGGCGTTTCGGTTGGCAGCATCGAAGAAAAAATGGGCATCCACGCCAATTCGACCTGCGTGATGGTTTACAACGAATCCACCGGTTATTTGCTGGGCGAAGCGCACAAGGGCATGCGCGCGATGTTCACCATGATGAACGAGGCCCGCATTGGCGTTGGCATGCAGGGACTGGCGCAGGCCGAGGCTGCGTATCAAAACGCAGTGATTTACGCCAAGGACCGGCTGCAAGGGCGTGATGTGACGGGGGTAAAAAACCCTGATGGGCCGGCAGATCCGATCATCGTGCACCCAGATATACGCCGAAATCTGATGGACCAGAAAAGCTTTGTCGAGGGTGGGCGCGCATTTTTGCTTTGGAGTTCAAAGCTGATTGATCAGGTGCATCGGGCCGATGACAAAGACGCTAACGGGCTGGTTTCGCTAATGACTCCGGTTGTGAAAGGGTTTTTGACCGACAAGGGATTCGAGATGACCGTGCAGGCCCAACAGGTATTTGGCGGCCACGGATATATCGAAGAGCACGGCATGAGCCAGTTCGTGCGCGATGCCCGGATCACCCAGATTTATGAGGGTGCGAACGGGGTGCAGGCGCTGGATCTGGTCGGGCGTAAATTGGGCACTGATGGCGGTAAACACGTGATGGCGTTTTTTGAGATCATCAAAGAATTCATCAAGGAAAATGCAGATGATGAAGCGTTGAAGGCCGACTTTTTGGACCCCCTGAAGCAGGCTTCAAAAGATCTGCAGGCAGCAGCCATGTATTTTATGCAAAATGGAATGAAAAACCCGAACAATGCGCTGGCTGGTTCGTATGATTTCATGCATCTTTTCGGTCACACCTGCTTGGGTTTGATGTGGGCGCAGATGGCCAAATCTGCCAATGCAGCCCTTGCCTCGGGCGCATCCGATGTCGAATTTTATCAAACAAAGCTAGCCACCGGGCGCTATTATATGGCACGTCAATTGCCGGCCACGGGCATGCATTTGGCCCGAATTGAAAGCGGCTCCGACACAGTGATGGCTTTGAGCAGTGAAGCGTTCTAAACTACAGGCACACAACCGTTAAGGAAACCTCATGCCAAAACGCCTCCGCCTAACCCGCCGCTTTCCAGTGGCCATGACCGAAGATGGTTACCGTCGCCTGCGCCGGTTTTCAAAAGAGGCCGGGCTGGATGAAGGCGAGGCGCTTTCATTTCTGTTTGAAAACTTTAGCAGTGTGATTGATGAAGATAACCTGACGCACCGGTTGCGCCTGTTTAATTCCGAACTGGAGGCGCGTAAAAAGTGAAGATCGTGTCGGTTCATAACTCTGGACGCCTCCGGCGGAGGTATTTAAGAAAAGAAGAAAGGGAAATAGCCCCGCTTCAACCGGCACATAAGGCGGGTCAAAACGAGGCCTTCTCCTTTTACGGTCATCGGCTCCTCAGCCTGTGCCGCACAATCACTCTAGGCTCATTAACCTTAATACTTCCTTACCTTACCCTTTCTTCTTTTCAAAAATACCTTGGGGGTTCGGGGGTGAAACCCCCGACGGGTCCCGTAGGGAAAATAACGGAAGGACAGCTATGACAATTAAACTTTATTGTTTTGGCGAAAGCGGAAATTCCTATAAATCCGCTCTGGCGCTTGAATTATCAGGCCTTGACTGGCAGGCTGTCTACGTCGATTTCTTCAACGGCGAAACCCGCAAGCTCAGGTTCCGCAGCATTAATAAAATGGGCGAGGTTCCCGTTATGATTGACGGCGAAATAATCCTAGCGCAATCCGGTGTAATTCAAAATTACGTCGTTGAAAAATCCGGCAAGCTGGGCGGTGAAAATGCAGCCCAATCGCGTGAAATCCTGCGCTGGATACTTTGGGACAACCACAAACTATCCTCGCCTGCCGGAATGACTCGTTTTTTGATTAACTTTCTGACCAAAAGCAAACAACCCAAAGAGGTGATCAAATTCACCCAAGCGCGCCTAAAATCCGCCTACACCACTTTGAACGCCCATCTTGAGAACCGTGACTGGATCGCTACAGACCGCTTAACAATCGCCGATTTATCCTGTTGCAGCTACCTTTATTACCCCGAACCGTTCGGATTTATTCGCACCGATTGGCCCCACATCGACGCCTGGCTGACCCGCATCAGTGAAATGCCCGGCTGGAAACACCCCTATGATCTCATGCCCGGCAGCCCCGCTGACCGCGCTTAACGAAAGGTTTACCATGTCTGACGCCTATATTTACGACACCGTTCGATCACCCCGAGGCAAGGGCCGCAAAGACGGATCCTTGCACGAAGTCACCGCTGTGCGCCTGTCTGCGCAAATTCTTAACGCGTTGAAAAACCGCAATAATTTGCAGGGACACGCTGTTGAGGACGTGATCTGGGGCAATGTCACCCAAGTCAAAGAACAGGGTGGTTGTTTGGCCCGCACGGCCGTTCTGGCATCCGATCTGGATCAATCCATCCCCGGTCTTGCCATCAACCGTTTCTGTGCATCCGGCATGGAGGCCGTAAATCTGGCCGCCAACCAGATCAAAGGCGGTGCTGGCAACGCCTACATCGCCGGTGGTGTTGAAATGATGGGCCGCGTTGCCATGGGCAGCGATGGCGCCGCGATTGCCGTTGATCCAACCGTGGCCATGGGCACTTATTTCGTGCCCCAAGGCATTTCGGCCGACTTGATCGCCACCGAATACGGCTTCACGCGTGAGCAGGCCGATGCGCTGGCCGTCGAGAGCCAGATCCGCGCCAAGGCTGCGTGGGATGACAACCGTTTTGCCAAATCCATCATCCCGATCGTCGATCAAAACGGTTTGCCAATCCTTGACCACGATGAATTCATGCGCCCCGGCACAACCGCCGAGGCACTGGGAAATCTTAGGGCCAGCTTCAAGGATATGGGCGAAACCATGCCCGGCTTTGATAAAGTCGCGATCATGAAATACCCGCATCTGGAGCGCATAAACCACATCCACCACGCCGGTAATTCTTCGGGTATCGTTGATGGTGCCGCCGCGATCTTGATCGGCAACAAGGAATTTGGCGAACAGCACGGCCTAAAACCCCGCGCCCGCATCCGTGCCACCGCCAAAATCGGCACCGACCCCACGATCATGTTAACCGGCCCCGTGCCGGTGACGCATAAAATCCTTGCCGATCACGGCATGGCAATTTCCGACATCGACCTGTTTGAAGTCAACGAGGCATTTGCCTCGGTCGTGCTGCGTTTCATGCAGGCATTTGATGTGGATCCGGCCAAAGTTAACGTCAACGGCGGCTCGATCGCCATGGGCCATCCGCTGGGCGCAACCGGCGCAATCATCATCGGCACATTGCTGGACGAGCTGGAACGCAGTGACAAAGAGGTCGGCCTTGCCACTCTTTGCATCGCATCCGGCATGGGTGCCGCCACCATTATTGAACGCGTTTAAAGGAGCAACAAAATGAGCGATTTTTCTTATGCAGTAGACGCTGACGGCGTTGCAACCATCACTTGGGATACCGTTGGCAAATCGATGAATGTCATGAACATTCAGGCCTTTCACGATCTGGACGCCATGATCGACAAGGCATTGGCCGATGACGCGGTAAAAGGCGTTATTATCACCTCGGGCAAGGCCGGATCATTTGCCGGCGGCATGGATTTGAACATCATTGCCAACATGCGCGATCAGGCCGGTGACAACCCTGCCAAGGGGCTGTTTGAAGGCGTAATGAGCATGCACGCAATCTTGCGCAAAATCGAGCGCGCGGGCATGGATGTCAAAACCAACAAAGGCGGCAAACCGATTGCGGCCGCTTTGCCGGGGACGGCTTTGGGCATCGGGCTTGAGCTGCCGTTATCGTGTCACCGGATTTTTGCCGCTGATAATCCAAAGGCCAAAATTGGGCTGCCGGAAATTATGGTCGGAATTTTTCCGGGCCTTGGCGGCACCACACGTTTGGTGCGTAAAATGGGTGCGATGGCAGCCAGCCCGCTGTTATTGCAAGGTAAATTGAACAACCCCAAGGCCGCAAAAATGGCCGGCGTGGTTGACGAAGTTGTGCCTGCCGATGAATTGTTGGCCAAAGCCAAAGAATGGGTGCTGGGTGCCAAGGACGCCGATATCGTCAAACCTTGGGACGCCAAGGGTTATAAAATGCCCGGCGGCGCGCCTTATCACCCGGCAGGTTTCATGACTTTTGTTGGCGCATCCGCCATGGTGCACGGCAACACAATGGGCGTTTATCCCGCTGCCAAGGCCCTGCTGTCGGCAGTTTACGAAGGTGCGCAAGTGCCGTTTGACACCGCCATCAGAATCGAGGCCCGCTGGTTTACCAATGTGATGTTAAACCCGTCATCAGGCGCGATGATCCGCAGTTTGTTCATCAACAAAGAGGCCCTGGAAAAAGGCGCAAACCGCCCCGATGTTGCCCCTCAAACCGTGAAAAAAGTCGGCATTATCGGCGCGGGCATGATGGGCGCGGGCATTGCGATTGTTTCAGCTATGGCCGGCATCGAAGTGGTGCTGATCGACCAGAAACAAGACTCCGCAGACAAAGGCAAAGCCTATGTCGAAAACTATCTGGACCAAGGTATCAAGCGTAAAAAAACCACGCCTGAAAAGAAAGAAACTGTGCTGGGCCTGATCACGGCCACCACGGATTACGAGGCGCTGAAAGGTGCCGATTTGATCGTTGAGGCCGTGTTTGAAGACATGGGCATCAAGGCCGAAGTCACCGCCAAGGTCGAGGCTGTGGTGAATGAGGATTGCATCTTTGCCACCAACACATCAACCCTGCCGATCAGCGAATTGGCCAAGGCGTCCAAACGGCCCGAGCAGTTTATCGGCA